>JBCBSO010000262.1:0-6128 GCA_039819205.1 Actinomycetota bacterium | reverse complement strand
GCGACGGCGCCACCAGCGATGAGCACGGCGTTGCGCGTATCGGCGCGGCGACGGCGCAGGGCCGGGCTCGCCGTGCTTGCGCTGGTCGGGTTCGCCGTCGCTGCCTTCGGCGCCCAGGACGGTCTGGTCGACGGCAATCGCGCCGCCCGCGCCGGCATCGAGCAGGTGAACGACGGCAACTACCTCGAGGCCGCCGACCGATTCGACGAAGCCGCCGCACAGTTCGCTGATGCCGATGGCTCGCTTTCGGCCGTCTGGACGCAACCCGCTCGCCTCCTTCCGGTAGTGGCCCAACACCGCGCCGCAGGCGCCGATCTTGCGCAAACCGCGGCGGAAGCCTCGGCCGACCTCGCCGCTGCGCTGCGGTCGGTGAACGTGGACGACCTGCGCATCCTCAATGGCCGCTTCGATCTCGGCTCACTTGCGCTCGTGGAGCAACCGTTCCTCGACGTACAGGCGTCGTTCGACCAACTGCGGGCGACCATCGGCGACGTCGAGTCACCGTGGCTCATCGAGCCCGTCCAAGACCGTCTCGATGCGCTCGCCGTCGAACTCGACGACATCGAACCCACCCTGGCCAACGCCGTCGACGCCGTCCAACTCGCCCCCCAACTCCTCGGCGCTGATGGCGAGCGCACCTACTTCCTGGCCTTCACCACGCCCGCCGAAGCACGCGGCCTCGGCGGGTTCATGGGCAACTACGCCGTGATCACCGCCGACGACGGCGCCCTCCAGCTCGTCGACTTCGGCCGCACCGGCGACCTGAATCGCGCCCTCGACCTCCCCGGCACGGTCAGCGGCCCCGACGAGTGGCTCGACCGGTACGGCCAGTACGGCTTCACCAGCGGACCGAACGGTGGCACCGAACGGTTCCCCTGGTCGAACGTGACAATCTCCCCCGACTTCCCGTCGACCGCTGAAGTGATCTCCGAGCTGTACACCCAAAGTGGCGGCACCGAGCTCGACGGCGTGTTCGCCATGGACCCCTACGTGCTGCGCGAGCTCATGCAACTCACCGGCCCCGTCACCGTCGCCGACACCGGCGAACAGCTCAACGCCAACAACGTGCTCGACTTCCTACTGGTCGAGCAGTACGAGATCGACGCCACCGATGATCGAGTCGACCTCCTCGAAGACGTGTCGCGCGAGGTCGTGCAGCGCGTGCTGCGCGGCGACCTCCCCGGCCCAGTACAGGTGGCCGACGCACTGTCGCCGATGGCGGCGCAAGGGCGCCTCGTCGGCTGGTCGGCCGACCCCGACGAGCAAGACTTGTTCGAACGCGTCCGCCTCGCCGGTGGGCTGCCCGACCTCGCCGGCGGCGACGGGGTTGCCCTCGTCGTCACCAACGCCGGCGCCAACAAGCTCGACGTGTACCTCGAACGCACCCTCGACTACGCGGCCGTCGTCGACCAACGCAGCGGGCAGGTCACGGGTGAGCTCACCGTGACGCTGCACAATCAGGCGCCGTCGGATGGCCTACCCAACGGAGTGATCGGCAACTACAGGGGCGACGCCCGCGGCACGAATCGGATTCTAGTGTCGCTGTACACCGCGCTCCCGCTCGACGAAGTCACCGTCGGCGACGGCGAAGCGGTGAACCCGCAACTGGGCACCGAAGGTGGGTGGATCACCAACTCGTTCTTTGTCGGCGTCCCGCCCGGCGGCACGATCGACATCACCGCCACGGTCGCCGGCGTGTTGGCGATCCCCGATGGCTACACGCTCGCCACCCGCCCGCAGCCACTGGTGATCCCCGAGACGCAACGCCTGCGCGTTACCGACCTGGACGGCAAGACGCTGATCGATGTCGATGGAACCGCCGAGGAACCGCAGGTGTACTCGGTGGGCGACATCGACGCCACCTAACCACCTGCTGCGTAGCCAAGGCTGATCCGAAGTCGTTCGGATCACGTGAACTCGATCGGAGTGACAACTACTCTCTGCACGGTGTTGGGTACGGTCGGCGCGCACGGTGGGCAGCGGTGAGCTGGAAGCACACCCGCGCACGTCTTCTCGACGCCGGACGCAATCACCTTCCCTGGGTGCACTTCGCCGCCGACTCGGCGTTGTGGGTGATCGCCATTCCGGCCGGGGTGTATCTCCGCTACGACTTCGACACGTCGCGCGTGTGGCGGCTCGAGGTGCTGGTGGCGGTCGCCGTCGCTGTCGCCCTCCAGGGCTTCTTCGGCTTGCTCTACGGCGTGTACCGCCGCCGCTGGCGCTACGGCAGCTTCGACGAGGTCCGCATGGTCGGCGCCACCGCGCTGTCGGTGGGCCTCGTGATGACCATCGCCTGGTGGGGCAGCGGAGCGAGCGACGGACGCGCTGTGCCGCGTTCGGTGCCGCTGTTGGCGACCGGCGTCTGCCTTCTGGGTCAAATCGCCATCCGGTCGATGTGGCGCCTCTACGTGGAGAGCCGGCGCCGTCCGAAGGGCGACGACCTCGAGCGGCTCGTGATCGTCGGCGCCGGCGAGGGCGGCGAGCAAGTGATCCGCACGCTCATGGCCAACCCCGACTCGCCGTACATGCCGGTGGCGATGGTCGACGACGACCTGAGTAAGCGCAACCTGCGGATCGCTGGGGTGCGCGTCGAAGGCCGCATCGACGATCTCCGCGCCGTCGCAGACCGCCGCGATGCCACGGCCGTGCTGATCGCCGTACCAAGCGAGGAGGCACCGTTCTTCCGTCGCGTCACCGAGCTCGCCGAAGAAGATGAACTGTCGGTGTACATCCTTCCGCCCGTCGAGCAGCTGCTCGGCGGCGTCGACGTTGGCGACATCCGTCCCGTGTCGGAAGCCGACCTCCTCGGACGTCGCCCCGCGGACATCGACACCGACGCCGTCGCCGAGTACGTCACCGGCAAACGTATTCTGGTGACCGGTGCCGGTGGGTCGATTGGCTCCGAACTCTGCCGCCAGCTCGCCCGCTTCGAGCCCGCCAGCTTGGTGATGCTCGACCGTGACGAGAGCGGCCTCCATGGCACCCAGCTGTCGATCGAGGGGCGGGCGATGCTCAACGATCCCTCGCTGGTACTCGCCGACATCCGCGACCCCGACCGCGTCGATGAAGTATTCGCCAACCATCGTCCAGACGTCGTGTTCCATGCTGCGGCGCTGAAGCACTTGCCGCTACTCGAGATGCACCCAGCCGAGGGCTGGAAGACCAACGTGTGTGGCACCCAGCATTTGCTCGACGCGGCGTGTCGCCACGGCGTCGGCCGGTTCGTCAACGTGAGCACCGACAAGGCCGCCGAGCCGTCGAGCGTGCTCGGGTGGACGAAACGGATCACCGAACGGCTGACTGCCAACGCCACCCAGGGCGCCGACACCGACTGCCTGTCGGTGCGCTTCGGCAACGTGCTCGGCTCGAATGGATCGGTGCTCCCGACGTTCCGCACCCAGGCGGCCAACGGTGGCCCGTTGACCGTGACCGACGAGCGCGTCACCCGCTACTTCATGACGATCGAAGAGGCATCGCGCCTCACGATCTACGCCGGAGCGATTGGCGACCCCGGCGAGGTGCTGATCCTCGACATGGGCGAGCCCGTCAGCATCCTGTCGGTCGCTGAGCGGTTCGCCAATCAGTACGACCCGCCGCTCGACATCATCTTCACCGGGCTGCGGCCCAACGAGAAGCTGCACGAGGATCTGATCTCCGCCGATGAGGTCGGCGTGAAGCGGGTGCACGAACAGATCACGCACGTGAACGTGCCACCGCTCCCCGTCGAGGCAGCGTTCGTCGGCTGGACCGGGACGGGATCGCTCGCCGCGGGCAACCCTGTGACCGATCTGCAGCAGCTGGCGGCGATCGCCACGGCCATGCTCGACCACGGCATCGACCCGACGCCAACCGTCGACGTCGGGCGCGGATGAACGCGCCGACCGACGACGAACTGCGGCGGATCCTCCTCAGCCAACCCGACGTCGGGCCCGCCGAGCGCGCTGCCCTCCTGCGCGCCTTCGACGACGGATGGATCGCTCCTGTCGGTCCCGAGATCGACGCCTTCGAGGCTGAGCTGGGGGAGTGGTCCGGCTGGTCGGCCGTTGCACTGTCGAGCGGATCGGCCGCACTCCACCTGGCGCTGCTCGCCGTGGGCGTCGAGCCCGGCGACGACGTGTTGGTCTCCTCGTTCACGTTCGCCGCATCAGCCAACGCGGTGACCTATGCGGGGGCACGCCCCCGATTCGTCGATAGCGAGACCACGTCGTGGAACATGAGTCCCGATCTGCTCGCTGAGGAACTTCGAGCAATGGGCGACGCTGGTCGGCTGCCCGCTGCGGTGATCCCCGTCGATCTCTACGGCCAATGCGCTGACTACGACCGGATCATGCCGATCTGCGCCGAGTACGGGGTGCCGGTGATCCAGGATGCGGCTGAGGCGCTCGGCGCGAGCCACGGGACACAGCCAGCCGGCACATCCGGCGACATCGGCGTCTACTCGTTCAACGGCAACAAGATCATCACCACCTCTGGTGGCGGAGCGCTGATCTCGCCAGATCCCGACATCGCGCAGCGGGTGCGCTACCTATCCACTCAGGCGCGCCAACCGGCGGTGCACTACGAGCACACCGACATCGGTTTCAACTACCGGATGAGCAACCTGCTGGCCGCCCTCGGACGGGCCCAGCTCGGACGACTCATCGAGTTGGTGGCCCGGCGGCGGGCGATCAACGACCGCTACCGCGCCGCGCTCGGCGGTGTGGATGGGATGGACTTCATGCCCGTAGCTCCATGGAGCACGGGCGCCGGCGGCCACGTCGGCTGGAACGGCTGGCTCACCTGCGTGGTGTTCGACGACGCGGCACGGCGGGACCGTGTGCAGCACACGCTCGATCAGGCCAACATCGAGAGCCGCCCGCTGTGGAAACCGATGCATATGCAGCCGGTGTTCGCCGACGTCCCAGCGCGGGTTGACGGTACGAGCGAGCGACTGTTCGCGACCGGCCTGTGCCTGCCGTCGGGGAGCGTCCTTAACGACGCCGACATCGACCGCGTCATCGAGGTGATGCTTGGCGGGTTGTAGCGACCAAGCGCCTGTGAGCCCGACAGCCGAGAGAACTCCACCAGCCGTTGCAGTTGATCTACTCGCACCACCCGGCTCAAGCTAGAGCCCGACCGACCGCAGGGTTGAGATCGTCGGACGGATCGACCTCAACGCCGGCGTCAGGTCCGTCCAGGTTCAGCCGGTGGTCGTGGACGTAGTTGACGGGGCCGAGGGGCTCGTCGACGTAGTCGGCACGCTTGACGGGGGGGCAGGCGATGTCGGCGGTGCGGTGGACGTGGTTGTGGTGCTGCTGGTTGACGGCGCATTCGTCGTCGTGGTTGAGGTCGACGGTGGGGGAGCGGACGTGGTGGTGGTGGACGATGTCGACGTGGTCGACGTGGTCGACGCCGAGGTGGTCGGCGTTGTCGACGATGTCGATGGTGTCGGCGAATCACCCGCAGGCGCTAGCCCACCCGCCTGCTCTTGTTCGGCGGCTTCTGCTCGCTGTCTTAGCCCGGGGTCGCGCGCGCCCGCGCCCGGAACGAGTCCGCCGCCGCGCCCGGAGCGCGATCGCGTAGCGAGAGCATCGGTGCACGCTGGAAGGTTCGGCAGTGTGCTGTTGCCGTTGTTCGTCGGCAGTCCGAACGAGCTGTCCACCACTTCGAAGAATCCGCCGGGCATGTTGAAGTCGGCGCTTGCGAACCGACACCGCACGGTTGTTCCGCCGGTTCCGCCTGCGCATGTCACCTGCACTCCTGCGGAGATGGTGAACGGTCCTCCATCGAATGGCCACAGCAGATTCGGTCCTGCGGCACCGGCTGTTGACGAGCCGATCCAACCGCCGGTTGTGAGCGTGGCGTTCGGCGCAACGATGGCCATCGCGTACTCGGTGGTGCTGGATCCGCCGCACGGGCACAGCCCGCTGACGCCGCTCACCGAGATAGAGATGCTGTCGCTGCCGATGAACGGGACGGTATTCGTCGCTTCGAAACTCGCCGTCGGGCTCCCCGTGAAGTCGAAGCGGCATGCCTCGCTGCCGCTGTCGGCGATCGCCGGTTGCGACACGATGAGTGTCCCGCCGGCCGCCGCGCCACCGGAGGCTGCGAGCATTTGCAGCGCTCGGCGCCGGCTTAGACCTCGACGG
>JBCBSO010000261.1:0-6188 GCA_039819205.1 Actinomycetota bacterium | reverse complement strand
GAAAAACCGGGGATTTCCGGCGCCTCGCGCCGGTTCTCGCGAACAGAACGGATGTCGCCGGCCGACTCGCTGGTTCTGTTCGCGGAATCATGCGTCTCGCGCCGGGAATCCCCGGTTTTTCGGAGGAGACGGGTATCGGAGGAGCGGGTTAGGGGGCCGACGATTCGGTGGGGACGGTGGTGGTGGTCGTTGTCGACGTCGTGGAGGTCGTCGATGTCGTCGAGGTGGTCGACGTCGTCGAGGTGGTCGCCGGCGGAAGGGTCGTGACCGGACCGGTGGCACGGCCAACGGTGATCGTGACCTCGGTACCCGGGTCGACCTGCGAACCAGCAGGGATGTCCTGGGCGATCACCAAACCGTCGTCGACGCTGCCGGGGGCGACGTCTTGGAACACCGTGCGCACCTGGAGCCCGGCGCTCGTGAGTGTGTTGGTGGCGCGTCCCGCCGTTTGTCCTTCGACCGGCGGCACGGTGACCGGCGCGGGACCGGACGACACGACGATCACGACCGACGCGCCGCGCTCGACCACGCTGCCAGCACTTGGGTCGATCTCCAGGACCACACCAACGTTGAAGCTTGAGCTCGGCTGCAGCGTGGTGGTGACGGTGAAGTTGTACGGCGGCGCCTCGAGGATCTCTCGTGCGGCGACCTCGGTCTGTCCGACCACCTCGCCCGGAATCTGCACACTCTCGATTGGCGCGGCAACGACCAGGTTGACCGCGGTGCCCTGCAGGGATGGTGTCTGCGCGGTGGGATCGGAGCTGATCACCGTGTTCTCACCGACCGTGTCGGTTTCTTCGAAGGTGATCTCGCCCACGGAGAACCCCTCGCTCTGCAGACGACTCTGCGCCTCCTCGAGCGGAATGCCCACCACATTGGGGATCGGCACTAGCTGCGGATCGGGGTTGAAGAAGACCTGCACCACCTGGTCTTCGAGAATCAACGAACCCGGTGCCGGGTCGGTGCGGAACACGAAGCGCGGTGGCACGAGCCCGGTCTCTTCTTCGAATGTCTCGTAGCTTATGCCCAGCGAGTCGAGGCTGGCGGTGACCTCTTCGAGCAGCTGCGGTGGGTTGGTGTAGTCCTCCAACACCAACTGCCGCGGCTCCTCGGCTGCTTCGTCAGCCGACAGCGTCTGGAACAACAAGACGCCGCCGACCACCAGCACGATCAACGCAACGAAGGCGGCGACCGCGTACCAGCCGGTGCGTGACGTGTTGGTGTCGTAGTAGGCCGCGTCGGCCGACGCGCCCGTGGGATAGCCGGCTTCGAGCATCCCCGTCGACGGCACCGACGTCGACTGCGGCGAACCGGTCGGCGGGACTGCACCGGTTGGCGGAGCGGTCGTTGGGTTGAGCGACGTGGCGCCGACCGCCGCGGCTGCGGCGGCGCCGCCGGCGGCGGCCGCATCGCGTTGGGCCTTCTGTACCGCTTCGAGGGCCATCACCGGTTCGTTGTTGCGGAATCGACGGAGGTCGTCGCGCAACGCGCCAGCGGTGGGATACCGCAGCTTGGGATCCTTGGCCAGCAGCTTGGCGACGATTGCCTCGAAGGGCTTCGGCACGTCGGCGACGATCTGCACCAATGGCTGCGGGGCGTCGTGAACCTGCTTGTACGCGATGCTCACCGGGTTCTCGCCAGAGAACGGCGGACGGCCAGCGACCATCTCGTACATCACCACGCCGAGTGAGTACAGGTCGCTGCGCGGGTCGGGTTGGGCTCCCTGGGCTTGTTCGGGCGAGAAGTAGGTCGCCGTGCCCATCACCGAGCCGGCCTGCGTGAGGTTCGACTCGGTCGGTGCGTTCATTGCCCGGGCGATGCCGAAGTCGGCCACCTTCACTTGGCCGTTCGACCCGATAAGGATGTTGGCCGGCTTGATGTCGCGATGGGCGACGTCGTTGTCGTGGGCGAAGCCCAACGCAGCGGCCACTTCGCTGGCGATCTCGGCTGCCTGCTTTGCGGTGAGTTGCTTGTTCGTCTGGAGGATCTCGGCCAGCGTGCGCCCCTGTACCTCCTCCATGGCGATGAAGTAGGTGCCCTCGTACTTGCCCCAGTCGTAGACGTTGACGATGTTTGGGTGCGACAGATTGGCCGCCGACTGCGCCTCGCGACGGAACCGTTCGACGAAGTTGGCGTCGGTGGCGAACTCGGGGAACAACACCTTGATCGCCACCTGGCGATCGAGCAACAGGTCGCGCGCCGAGAACACATCGGCCATTCCGCCGCGCCCGATGCGCTTGTGGATCTCGTAGCGGTCGTTGATGACCGTTGCTTCGCCGTTCCCGCTCACGTCACTGTTGCCATGTTCTGCGCCCCGGTCTACGGGGCGGGCCAAGGTTACCGATGGCCCTGCGCCGTTGGTCTGCACCGGGGATTGTGCCGTCATGAGGACTTAGACGACGGCGGGTTCGCTCCGGTTTCATCCGTCGGGCTCAAGTTCGGGTTCCAACCCGGGTTCTGGGTCGGCGTTGCCCGGAAGGTCGGCTGGCTCGTTGGCGGCGTCGGCTTGGGCCCCGGGCCCGGTGAGCATGAAGTCGAGCAGACCCTTGGCGATCGGGCCGGCGAGACGTCCGCCAGTGGCGGCGACGTCGGCGGTCGACTCGACATTGATCAACGACACAGCGACCGCGTATTGGGGATCGTCGGCCGGCGCGAAGGCGACGATCCACGCGTGCGACAGATCTGGGTTCGATTCCAGGCCGAGTTCGGCGGTGCCGGTCTTGGCGGCGACGGGGATCCCGCCTTCGAGTCCGATGCAGCAGCTCGCGGTGCCCCGTTCGGCGACGCCGCGCATGAAGTCGGTCATGATCAACGCGTTCTCGGGCGACAGCGGGTTTTTCCACACGGTCGGGTCAGCTTCGTCGAGGATGCGGCCCTGGTGGTCGTAGGTGGCTTCGACGACGTACGGCTCCATCATGAATCCGCCGTTGGCCACCGTCGACGCGACCATCGCCATGTGCAGCGGGACCATCTGGGTTTCGCTCTGGCCGAATCCGCGGATGCCGAGCAGCGGCAGCTCCTGGTCGAGGTTCTCGGTGTTCCCGAACGTGCTGGCGGCGGACTGTGGGATGTCGAGGGGGATCTCCTCGCCGACACCCCAGGCCTCGACACCTTCCACCATCGCCTCGGGGCCGAGCTCGATTGCGGTGCGGGCGAAGGGAATGTTGCAGCTGCGGGCGAACACGGTGGCCATGTCGCCGCCGCAGGTCGAGCCGTTGTAGTTCTGAATCGGATCGTTGGTCTGTGGTGGGACCCACTGGCTCTCGTTGGGAAACACCGTCTCGGGCGTCAATACGCCAGCCTCCAACCCGATCCCGGTGGTGATCACCTTGAACGTCGAGCCGGGCATGTAACGCTCTTGGTAGGCGTTGGCCAGCAGCGGGTTGCCCTCCTCGTTCTGCAGCTCGGTGATCACCTCCTGCGCGATTTCGAAGTCGGCGTTGACGAAGGTATTCGGGTCGTACGTCGGGTTCGAGAACATCGCCCGCACGGCGCCGGTCTTCGGCTCCATCAGCACGACCGAGCCCGGCTGACCGGCGAGGAAGAAGCGCGCCGCTTGCTGTGCGTCGTGGCGGATCGCGAGTTCGACCGAGCCGGAGTTGTCGAATTCGCCACTCAGCAGATCGCCGAGTCCGCGCACCTGCTGGGCCGCCGTCGATCCGGTGAGCACGTCGCCGTACACCCGCTCGACCTGGGTGGAGCCAAAAGCGAACGTGAAGTAGCCGGTGATGTCGGCGAGCAGTTCACCGGTCGGGTACTCGCGGATGAAGTCGTAGGTCTCCCCGGGCGGCGCTGGTTCGGAGAATGCCGCCACGATCCCGTCGGCGGTCACGATTGGGCCACGCGGCTTGTTGAACTCGCGCAACACCGCACGGGTGTTGTCGAACTGTGCGTCGAGTTCCTCCTTTCGTCCGACCTGCCAATAGTTGAGCGCGACGAACAGCACCACGTAGCACGCCATCAACCCGAGCGCGAGCTGGCGGATCTGCCGGTTCACGTCTCCAGTGTCGTCGCTGTTGCGGTCAGCGCTCCGTCAGGGACACCGTCGGGCGCTACCACTCCGCCCTGCCGTCGGATTCGCCGCGCCAGCCGCCATGCGGCGAATCGTTCGCCAGGTGTCGGGTCGTCGGGAAGCTCGCCGAGGCGTCGGGCCGACGAGTCGGACAGCCGGATGAGCAGCGCCAACAGGATGTAGTTGGCGACCAGTGATGAGCCGCCGTACGACACGAACGGCAAGGTGATGCCGGTGAGTGGGACGAGCTTGATGACGCCGCCGATGATGATGAACGCCTGCACGCCGACGATGGTGGTGAGGCCCACGGCGAGCAGCTTCTCGAAGGTTCGATCGGTGCGCAGCGCGATACGCAACCCGGCGCCGACGAACAACAGGTAGGCCATCAGCACCGCGCTGCCGCCGACCAACCCGAGCTCTTCGCCGATCGAGGCGAAGATGAAGTCGTTTTGCGCCAATGGCACTTGGTCGGGGTTCCCCCGCCCGAGCCCGGTTCCGGTGAGACCGCCGTCTGACAGGCCGTACAGCGACTGCACGATTTGATATCCCGAGTCGAGCGAGCGCGACCACGGATCGATCCAGATGTCGACCCGAGTCTGGACGTGGCTGAACTGCGTCCACGCAAACGCCGCAGCGCCAGCGAACAAGATCGCGCCAACGATGAGGTAGCCGATGCGCTCGGTGGCCACCCACATCATCACGACGAACAGCGTGAAGAACAGCAACGACGAGCCGAGGTCGCGCTGGCCGACCATCACGACGACGGCGAAGCCCCAGGCCACCGCGATCGGTGCGAGATAACGCGGCTCGGGGAGATGGAACGGCCCGACCTTCCACGTTCTTGCGGCGATCAGTTCGCGGCGATCGGCGAGATATGCCGCGAAGAAGACGGCCAGCGCGAGCTTGGCGAACTCGCCGGGTTGGAAGTTGATCGGACCGAGGCTGACCCAGATGCGGGCGCCGTTGATGGTGCTGCCGAGTCCCGGAACCATCGGTAGCAGCAGCAGTCCGACGCCGCTGAACAGCAGCAACCAGCGGTAGCGGGCGAGGTCGGTGGCCCGTTGCACGAACACCAACGTGAGGACGAACACGACGATCGCGATCAGGCTCCACGTTGCCTGCAGTCCCGCGAGGCGATCGTCGAGCCGGGTGATCATCACGAAGCCGATCCCGTGGAGCAGCGCCGCGAGCGGCAGCAACGTGCCGTCGGAGCCGCGGGCGACGATGCGCACGACGATGTGGGCGCTGATCAGGAGCCCCAGCAGGATCAGCACGAACACGACGATCCCCGGAGGGATCTCGGAGTTCGTACCGAGCGCGGCGATTGTGTAGGCGGCGCCGGTAATCAGCGCGGCCATCACCACCAGTGTCAGCTCGGTCGAGCGCCGCCGCTTGGCGATCGGCGACGGCCCGTCGTACACCGTGATGCTGCGCGGGTCGAGGTCGTCGGCAACCGTCATCGATCGCGCACCTCCCTCACCCCGTGGTGGTGCCGGTCGGTGGATCTGGTGCGGCGGTGGTCGGTGGTGCGGTGGTCGGCGGCACCGTCGTCGGCGGCACGGTCGTTGTTGTCGTCGTGGTGGTGGTCGTCGTCGTGGTGGTGGTCGCGCTGTTGAGGAAGTCGAAGGCGTCCTGCAGCGATCCGAACTCGGGTACCGCTTCCACCTCGGCGATCGCCTCGGTGCTCATCTGGTCGCGGTTCGGGCCGATTGCTTCCTGGGTTGGGTCGACGAACAAGACCCCGCCCGGTTGCCCTTGGTAGACGACGGCGTTGTCGTCGCCGTCGAACTCGATGAAGTAGCCCGAGCGCGCCCAGACCGCGAGGAACACCACCACGACGACGATGGCGACGGCTGTGCCGGCTGCCGTGAGGGCGGCGATTGGGCTGATTCGACGGCGTGTCGGCGTTGGCATGCCGATCGTCGGGTCGGGACCGTCACCGGCGCGCTCGCCGTTCGGGTCGGCGTCGACCTCGAGCGGACCCGCCGGTGTTGGATCGGCGGCATCGTCGGCCCACACCGGGACCACATCGATCTCTTCGGTGGGGTCGGGTGGCTCGTCGCCGTCGAGCACGTCGAGAACGATCACGGTGATGTTGTCGCGGCCGCCCGCTTCCAACGCCTGCTCGACGAGCCGGTCGGCAGCCTCTTGCGGGTCGGCGAGGAGCGTCAGCGTG
>JBCBSO010000260.1:0-6222 GCA_039819205.1 Actinomycetota bacterium | reverse complement strand
CGACTCGATGAACCTGTTCCTCGCGTCGGAGACGTTTCAGCGCGAGATGGGCGGCAACGCCCGCAGCAGCGTGTGTGGCGACCGACCGGCGGTGAGGAACGGGATGAAGATCACCGTGCCGAGAATCAAGATCAGCCCGAGGGCGATCACGATCTCTGGATTGCCCTGTACCCAGCCGGGGATACCGATGCGCGGCGGGTTGTTCGTCAGTAGCCGGAACAGGAGCCAGGTGAGCACGAGGGTCAGCGGAATCAGCGTCTTCTTGAGACGACGTTGACGCATGCGCTCGCGGTTGGCGTTGGCGTCGATTTCGCTGCCCCGCAGCATTTCCCCACGTTGTAGCTGCTCGGTGAACATCTCACCGAACGTAGTGATGGCCCACGGGGAGTGATCAAGAGGTCGACGTCAGGGCTCGGTGTGGGGTATGTCAACGCTCCGTCAACTCGCACCATCGGTGGTCGCCATCTCACGATGCGTGGCCCCGAAGTCGGGGTCGGTGCACGAGTACGCTGGACCCGTGACCACCACCGATCTGCCCGACGAGGGGCGCAGTGCCGACTTCGGAGCCAACTCGTGGCTCGTCGAGGAGATGTACGAGCGGTTCGTTCGTGACCCACAGTCGGTGAGCGACTCGTGGCGCGAGTTCTTCGCCGACTATCGCTCGCAAACCCCCACGGTTGCCGCCGCGGCCGCCGCGTCTCCCCAGGTCCAAGCGGCGGTCGCCGAGCATCGCGATCCCGATGTGCCAGGCGTGGTGGAACCCGAACCGTTGAACGCTCCCGCAGCAGGAGCAGCGCCGGCCGCGGCGCCTCCGCCGAAGCCGACGACAAACGGTGCAGCCAAAGAGAAGGCGGGCGAGCCGGAGCCACCCGGCAAACCCATCCGTGGTGCGGGCAAGGCCATCGTCACCAACATGGAGCGCAGCCTCGGGGTGCCGACGGCGACGAGCTTCCGCAACGTTCCCGCCAAGTTGCTCGAGGTCAATCGCAAGGTGATCAACGGGTTCCGCGCCCGCAGCGGTCAGACCAAGGTGAGCTTCACGCACCTCATCGGCTACGCCATCGTGCGCGCCATCGCCGACGAGGTGCCGGCGATGAACAACACGTACGTCGAGGGGCCTGACGGCCCGCGACTGGTCGTCAACGACCACGTCAACATGGGCCTTGCGGTCGACGTGGCCAACGACGACGGCAGCCGCAACCTCGTCGTACCCGTGCTGCGCAACGCTGAAGGGCTCGACTTTGCGGGCTTCCTCGTCGCCTACGAGGAGATCATCCGCAAGGTGCGCAACAAGAAGTTGACCCTCGACGACTTCCAGGGCGCCAATGTGTCGCTGACCAACCCGGGCACGATCGGCACCGTCCAGTCGGTGCCCCGCCTCATGCCGGGCCAAGGACTGATCGTCGGCGTCGGCACGATCGACTATCCGGCCGAGTTCGAAGGTGCCGATCGCCGCAATCTCAGCCAGATCGGCATCAGCAAGGTCGTCACGGTCACCAGCACGTACGACCACCGCATCATCCAGGGCGCTGAGTCGGGTCTGTTCCTGAAGCGCGTGCACGAGTTGTTGCTCGGCGAGCACGACTTCTACGAAGACATCTTCCACAGCCTCGACATGCCCTACGAGTCGGTGCAGTGGCGACCCGACATCAACCCGATCGACCGCGAAGAGGCGATGCTGGCCAAGCAGATGGCCGTGGCCAAGCTGATTCGGGTCCATCGCGTTCGTGGCCATCTCATCGCCGACCTCGACCCGCTGCGCTGGAAGGAGCCGCGTACGCCGCGCGAGCTCGACCCGGCCACCTACGGGCTCACGATCTGGGACCTCGACCGCGAGTTCCTCACCGATGGCGTCGGCGGCGTCGACAAGATGCGGCTCGGCGACCTGCTCGGTGTATTGCGCGACGCGTACTCGCGCACGATCGGCGTCGAGTACATGCACATCCAGAACACCGATGAGCAGCGCTGGATCCAGGCGCACTTCGAGGGTCCGCACCACGAGTTCGACATGACCGAGAAGATGCGCATCCTCGAGCGGCTCAACGCCGCCGAGTCGTTCGAGCGCTTCTTGGCCACGAAGTACGTCGGCACCAAGCGGTTTGGTATCGAGGGCGCCGAGTCGGCGATCCCGATTCTCGACGAGATCCTGTCGAACGCGGCCGACGCGTCGTTTGATTCGGCCGTGATCGGCATGGCCCATCGGGGTCGACTCAACGTGCTGTCGAACATCATGGGCAAGAGCTACGAGGCGATCTTCTCGGAGTTCGAAGGTCACCTCGACCCCACCTCGGTGCAGGGTTCTGGCGACGTGAAGTACCACCTCGGTGCGAGCGGCAAGTACGTGTCGCCCGATGGGGCCGATGTGCCGATCGAGTTGGCCGCCAATCCCAGCCATCTCGAAACCGTCGGCCCGCTCGTGATGGGTATGGCCCGTGCCAAGCAGGACCAGATCGACCCACCCGGCGCGTTCACCGTGCTCCCGCTGATCATTCACGGCGACGCGGCGTTCGCCGGCCAGGGCGTGGTTGCCGAGGCGTTCGCCATGAGCGATACGGGTGGCTATCGCATCGGCGGCACGATCCATCTGATCATCAACAATCAGATCGGGTTCACCACCGCACCGCAGTACGCCCGCTCGTCGCTGTATTGCTCCGACGTAGCCAAGACGGTGCAGGCCCCGATCTTCCATGTCAATGGCGACGACCCCGAAGCGTGCGTGCGTGTCGCCCGCCTTGCGTGGGAGTACCGCCAGGCGTTCCACAAAGACGTCGTCATCGACATGGTCTGTTATCGCCGCCACGGCCACAACGAGGGCGATGATCCGAGCTACACCCAGCCGTTGATGTACAAGGCGATCTCCGAACGCCGCAGCGTGCGCAAGCTGTACGTGGAGTCGTTGGTCAAGCGTGGCGACATCACCGTTGAGGAAGCCGAACAAGCGCTCGGCGACTACCACGACAAGCTGCAGGTGGCCCTCGACGAGACCCGGTCACACGCCCCCGACGAGATCACGGCGCCGCGTCCGCCGCGCCCGCTCGGCGTGCTGCCGCACATCCCGACCGGTGTGGAGCGCCCCGAGCTCGAGCGCATATTCAAGCAACTCACGGCGTACCCGGAGGGCTTCGAGACGCATCCGAAACTCGCTCGGCAGTTCGACGCCCGCGCCAAGCTGTTCAACGACGGAGAAGTCGATTGGGCGCTCGCCGAAGCGATGGCCATCGGCTCGCTGGTGCTCGAAGGGCGCACGGTGCGCCTCGCCGGCCAGGACTCTCGACGGGGCACCTTCAGCCACCGCCACGCGGCCCTGATCGACTTCGAAACGGGGACCCCCTGGATCCCGCTGAACTCGTTCGACGATGCGTCAGCGGCCGACCACGACGGCCCCGGCAAGTTCTTCGTGTACGACTCGTTGCTGTCGGAGTACGCGGCACTCGGTTTCGAGTACGGCTACGCGGCTGAAAACCACCGGGCGCTCGTGATGTGGGAGGCACAGTTCGGCGACTTCGTCAACGGCGCCCAGATCGTGATCGACCAGTACATCGTCGCCGCCGAAGACAAATGGGACGAGCACAACGGCCTCGTCTTGCTGCTCCCGCACGGCTACGAGGGGCAGGGTCCCGAGCACAGCTCGGCACGCATCGAGCGGTTCCTCACCCTCGCCGCCGAAGACAATATGCAGATCGCCAACGCGACGACGGCGGCGAACTTCTTCCATTTGTTGCGCCGCCAGGTGCACTCCGACCGGCGCACACCGCTCATCGTGTTCACTCCGAAGCAGGGTCTGCGGATGAAGCAGACTCGCTCGCCGATCGAGGCCCTGACCACCGGCTCGTTCCAGGAGATCCTCGACGACCCGATCAACGACCGCGAAGGGTTCGATCCCGAGGCGATCACTCGACTGGTGTTCTGCTCCGGCAAGGTCGCCTGGGACGCGATGGCCGAGCGCGACGCGCGCGACGCACCGGTGGCGATCGTGCGTATCGAGCAGCTGTACCCGCTGCCGACCGAGCAGATGCTCGAGTTGCTCGAGCGTTACCCCAATGCTCGCGAGCTGCGTTGGCTCCAGGAGGAACCCGAGAACATGGGCGCGTGGAAGTTCATCGAGCACAACGTGTGGCGGATCAAGGACCAGGGGTACGACCTGCGTCACGTGGCCCGTGTCGAGTCGGGCAGTCCGGCCACCGGTTCGAAGACGATCCACGACCAAGAACTCGACGAGATGATGGACCGCCTCTTCCGCGGCCTGTGACACGAGGGGTCTGACCCCTCGTGTCCCGCCGCCGGTGACCGCCGGGGTCTGCCCCCAACTGTCACAGCTCGAGTACGGCTTCGAGGTCGGCGATGGCGATGGCCGGGTCGCCCACCTTGATCGTCGTCATGCCCATCGCCCTGGCCGGCTTCAGGTTGATGCCGAGGTCGTCGAGGAAGACGCACTCGCTCGGCTCCACACCGACCGTGTAGCAGGCGATCTCGTAGAACCGCACCTCGGGCTTACGCATGCCGACTTTGCTCGACTCGACCACATGGTCGAAGCGATCCATCACCGCGGCGACGTCCGGCCGGGCGCCGCGCGGGTCGGCCGCAGCGACATTGTTCGTCAGGCACGCCGTGCGATAACCAGCGTCGATCACCCGATCGAGCAGGTCGACCATCGCGGGACGAATCTCGCCCGCCAGCAATGCCAAGATGTCGGCGCCCGGGACGCGGTAGCCGAGCGCCGCCGCCTCGTCGGCGAAGTGTTGGTCGAACTGGGTGGGAGTGATCTCGCTGCGTTCGAGAAGCGCCCACGCATTCTGATCCGGATTTGTCGCATTGACCGACCGAATGAACCCGTCGGGTAGTGCGTGTGTCGCCTCGTAGCGGGCGAACGCCTCGAACGGGCTCGACAAGATGACACCACCGAAGTCCCAGAGCACTGCCCGGATCACGAGCGGTGAGCCTACGATGGCGACGCCGATGACGAGGAATACCACCACATGAGCGCCCGAGGCGACGTCGCCCACGTCGTTGTCGACGGGTCCAACATTGCCACCGAAGGTCGCTCGCTCCCGAGCCTCGAACAGCTGAACGACGCGGTGATGGCGTTCATCGAGGAGCACCCCGAGGCGGCGGTCACCGTGGTGGTCGACGCAACGTTCGGCCATCGCATCGACAAGTCCGAGTCAAACGCGTTCGAGGAGGGCATCTCGAACAACGAGCTGGTCGCGCCCCCTGCCGGCGCTGTCGGCCGCGGCGATGCGTTCGTTCTGCAGATCGCCGACAAGGCGAACGCGGTCGTGCTCTCCAACGACTCGTTTCAAGAGTTCCATGGCACCTACGACTGGCTGTTCGACGAGGGCCGGCTCGTCGGCGGCAAGCCGGTGCCGCACGTCGGCTGGGTGTTCGTCGATCGCGTCCCGGTCCGTGGGCCGGTGAGCCGTAAGGCAACGGCCAAGAAACGGGCGCAGAAGCGCACCGCTCGACGGTCCAGCAAGCGGGCGAGCGAACCGATGCCCGTACCGACGGCTCCGCCGCCCAGCGCGGTCGAGTCACCAGACCCATCCCCGGTCGCCGACGAGACGACGGCGGCGCCCGCTCGTACGGCATCGCGTGCCCCGCGCAAAGGCGAGATGGTCAACGAGCTATTGCCGTTCCTCGAGTTCGTCGAACACCACCCGGTGGGCACCAGCGTCAACGCCACGGTGGCGAGCTACTCGTCGCACGGCGCGTACATCACGATCGACGGCGACGTTCGCGGTTACGTGCCACTTCGGTTGATGGCCGATCCACCGCCGACGAGTGCGCGCAAGGCGTTGAAGATCGACGAGTCGATCACCGCCGTCGTCGTCAACTTCTCGCCGGGTCGCCGGAGTATCGACTGCGCGCTCCCCGACATGGCGGCCAAAGCGCTGGCCGACGCCGCCGCGTCCGGCGACGACGAGGCGCAGGCGATGGTCGATGGCGACGGGGCCGTAGTGGATAGCGCCCAGCCGGTCGTCGACGATGCGCCACCGTCGAGCGATGCGTCGCTGCCGGTGGACGAACCCGAAATCGCCCCCGAGGGGGAGCAGCAGAAGCCCGCACGCCGCAAGCCGGCAGCCAAGAAGAAGTCAGCGAGCAAGAAGACCGCAGCCAAGAAGAAGTCAGCGAGCAAGAAGGCTGCGACCAAGAAGACCGCAGCCAAGAAGAAGTCAGCGAGCAAGAAGGCTGCGACCAAGAAGACCGCAGCCAAGAAGAAGTCAG
>JBCBSO010000259.1:0-6237 GCA_039819205.1 Actinomycetota bacterium | reverse complement strand
CGTTCTCCCTGAATCATGGCGCCGGCGCTGCAACCGGCCAAGAGGCCACCTCGCTCGATCACGTCGGAGATCGCATTCCATGCGCGAGTTCCCGTCAGCGTCGACATGAGATAGCCGGGCTTGCCGCCAGAGAGGTAGACGAAGTCGGCGGCGGCGATGCGCTCAGCGAACGCGGGGTCATTGGCTGTGGCGTCGTCCCACACGCGAACGCCGTCGGCTTCTACACCGAGCGACGTGAAGTGGTCGACGCCGCGCTGCATCCAGTCGTCGATCATCACATCGCCCTCGGTACCCGCCGCGGTTGGCAAACAGGCAACACGCGGTGGCGTGTCGAACAGGTCGATCAGCTGCCGGTCGACCTCGTTCATCGGCGGCAGGTATTCGCCGCTGCCCACGATCGCTAGCACGACGCTCCCGCCGAAGGGGTGGCGATGCCGGTTGATTCGCTCACTGTGGCGCCACAACGTACACCCGCGTTGGGGCGCTCACGCCTGCGACAGCGTCGTCGAACGCAAGCGCAGCACGACGTACGCTCCTCGGTGTGAGACCCGCTGCGGTGTTGGTCGATGTGTACGAGACGGCGCTGACGTGCGACTTCGACGAGCATCGACGGCTGCTCCCAGCGCGGGCCGGCGTCGACGAGGTCGAGTGGGATGTCGCGTTTCAAGCGCTCGGCGACCTGGTGACCGATGGTCGGCTCACGATGTTCGACGCCTACGCCGAGATCGTCGCACGGTGTGGCCGAACACCCGACGCCGGACTGATCGGCGATCTCGTCGCGCTCGACAGGGCGCTGTTGCGCAAGGGCGTCCACGTGTTCAACGACACCGTTCCCGCGTTACGGGCGCTACGTGCCGACGGGCTTCGGACGGCGTTCTTGAGCAACTGCGCCGAGAACACGCGGCCGCTGCTCGAGGAGCTGCAGCTGCTCGAGTTGGTCGACCACGTCGTGTTGTCAAACGAAATTGGTGCGGCGAAGCCGGATCGTCGGATCTATCAGCACGCGTTGGATCTGCTCGATCTCGCTCCTGAGCGCGTCGTGCTGATCGATGATCAAGTCGGCTTCTGTCGCGGCGCGGAGGAGGTCGGCATCAGCGCGCTGCAGATCGCTCGCTTCGCTGCACAGCCGACCCATGGGAATGCTGTCACGTCCTTGTCCGACGCACACGAGCGAATCGCGGCGATGGGCTGACGTTCAGCTGCCGGCGTGCTTGCCGGCGTCCCAGCCGCGGGCCGCGAGATGCTCGGCGCCGAAGGCCAGCGGTTCGTCTTCGAGATCGGTGGCCATCGTGTCGTTCCACCGGTTGAGCCAGCCGAACAGCGAGATCACCGACACGATCTCGACGATCTGTTCCTCGGAGAAGTGTGCCGCCAAGTCATCGAAGTGGGCGGGCGTGGTGGCGTTCGGCACGCTTCCTGCGTCTCGCGCCAGGCGCAATGCCGCGCGCTCGGCGGAGGAGAAGCGATCGTCGGTTTCGAAGCTCCACACCGCCTCGACTTTGGCCGCGTCGACGCCGCTGCGTGTGGCCGACGATGCTGTGTGCGCCTGGCAGTAGCGGCAACCCGCAGCGGTCGACGCCACATGGCCGACGAGCTGCTTGAGTCCGCCATCGACCTGCCCAGGGCCAAGCACGGTCCCGGCAAGCTGGGCGAACGCCTGCAGCAGCGCCGGGTTGCGGCCCATCGTGAACATCGAGCGCGGCACGAACCCCATCGCCGCCTCGGTGAGCTCGAACACAACCTCGAACTCGGCGAGGTCGGATCGATCGAGCGGTGTGATGTGGGCCATGGCAACTCCGTGGGTCGAAGGGTGGTGAACGCTAGGACGTGAGATCGTCGCGGACGAGGAAGGCGCGGATCGCGGCGGATGCCTGGTCGGGGACTTCGAGGTGAAAAAAGTGTCCGCCGTCGACGAACTGCAGGTGGCCGTCGGCGACTTCGTCCGTGACGGTGTCGTACTCCGACGGCTGCTGTCCCGGATCGAGTGCGCCCTGGAGGAAGAGGACGGGCATCGTCATGGCCCCGAAGAGCCCGTTCATGCGGTCGTCGAGTTCACGATCGAAACCGGCCGAAACGAAGCTGGCCGACATCGATGCGCCGACGCCGGGCGCGGTGACCTCGTCGAGGATGTAGTTGATGTCGCGCTCGTCGATGGGCACGGCGACCAGCGTGTGGCCCTCTGGGTTCGGCTCGAGTCCGTAGGCGATCTTCACCACGGTGCCGTCGCCGATCAGCTGCGCGCCGAGCTCGCTATGAAACAACTCATGGGGAGGGCGCGGCTCTGAGTGCGGACGATTCCCCGACTGCTGCATGCGGACGTAGCGACGCAGGCGCGACGCCATGCCATCGACGGCGCACAAGTGATCGGCGATCACGGTGCCGCGATCGTGGGTGACGAGGAAGCAGCGATCGATGCCGAGCGCATCGAGCACAGCGGGCAGCTCGCGCGCCTGAGCCGCGTAGTCGTAGTCGCTGTCCAGTGTGGTGGCGGACTGGCCGTAGCCCTTGAGGTCGATCGCAACGCAGTAGAAGCGATCGGCGAGTGCCTCCATCTGGTGATGCCAGGCGAACCACGTCTCGGGGAACCCATGGATAAACACGATCACATCTGGGTTGTCGGTGTCGCCGGCGGTCGCCGCGTGCCAGCGAAGGTCGTCGACCTCGACGAAGCGGTGGGTCACCATGGCGCCGGTCCACAACTCTTCGACCTCGCCGTCGGCGTTGCGGACGTTCGACGCAGTGGCTGTGTCAGAGCCAGAGTCGTTGGTCATTGTGAGACGGGCTCCATTCGGGTGATGTCGTCGGCGCGCAGCATCTGTTCGCACAACGCGTCGAGGGCGGCGACGCGCGCTGCGGGGTCGAGGTTGTCGACGGCCAGGTTGGTGAGTTCGTCGGTATCGTGCTCGAGGTCGTACAACATCTCGAACCCATCGCTGTCGCGTGTGTAGCGGTGGGTGTCGGTCACCGTGGTTCGTGTCTTCAATGGAAAGGGTGCGCCGGTGACGGCGTTGGGGAAGTCCTCTTCTACGAGTACCGCCTCGCGTACGGACCCGGTCGCGTCGTCGAGCAGTGGGGTGAGGCTGGTGCCTTGCATGCCCTGGAACTCGTCGAGGCCGCACAGGTCGAGCAGCGTGTGTGGCAGGTCGATGGAGGCGGCGAGTGATGTCGATCGGCCGCCCGCTTTGCCGGGAGCGTTGACCACCATGGGGACGCGCAAACAGCCCTCGAAGTGCATCAACAGCTTCAGGATCAGGCCGTGGTCGCCCATCATGTCGCCGTGGTCGCTGGTGAACACGATGATCGTGTCGTCGGTTGCGCCGAGCCGGTCGAGGGTGGCCATGATCCGCCCGATGGCATCGTCGATGTACTCGATCATGCCGTAGGTGATGGCGATCGCCCCGCGCGCCTGGTCGGGGGTCGGGCCGAACGGTGCGACCCAGGCCCGGCGCGAGGGCTGAAGGTCGTGGATCATCTTGATGTGCGCCGGCCAACCCTCACCCGGGTCGTCGAACGTGGTCGGCAGCTCGATGTCTGCTGGGTCGTGACGAGCAAACCACGGCTCTGGAGGCGACATTGGGTGGTGCGGGTCGGGAAAGGAGCACCACGCCATCCACGGTGCGTCGCCGGCCTCGGCGCGCTCGATGAAGTCGATCGTCTGCTCGGCGATGTAGTTCGTCGAGTGGATCTCTTCTGGGTAGGGCGCCGCCCGCAGCTGCCACCAGTTGGGCCCATCGAGGACGTTGTCGGCATCGGCGTCGGGATCGAGGCCGCGGTGCAACACCTCGTGGGGGATGCCGCGCTCGCGGGCCCACTGATAGTGGTGGGCACCGATCTTGGCGCCGTGTCCGAGCGTGAGGTGAATCTCGTTGAAGCCGTAGAAGTCGTCGGGGGCGATCACCTCGCCGCGCTCGTAGCGCTCGTCGTGCTCGAGGGTGTCCCAAGCGTCGGGGAACGGCGAGTGGCGGCCTGCGGGCTGCCCCAGATCGACCACCGCATTGCGGCTCTCACCGTGTTGTAGGTGCGACTTGCCGATCAGCCCCGTGTGCCACCCGGCATCGCGCAGCTGCGACACGAAGGTGGTCTCCGTTGGCTCGAGTGAGCGATCGTTGAAGATCACGCCGTGCGCCGACGGCATGCGCCCGGTCATGATCGTCGATCGGTTCGGCATGCAGATCGGGTTGTTGACGTACGCCCGATCGAAGATCATGCCGTCGCCAGCAATGGCGTCGATGTTCGGGGTGCGGACGATCTGGTTGCCGGCGAATCCGAGGTGGTCGGCGCGCAACTGGTCGCAGATGACGAACAAGACGTTTGGGCGAGACATGTCGTCCATCTTCACCCAGCGGCGATCAGATCGGCGAGGTCAGTCGGCTCGACGAACTCGTCGGGCGGCGGCGGGCCGAACGAGTACAGATACTCGTGGCCGCTCCACTCTTTCGGCTGATACAGGTCTTGCGCCGAGATGCGGTCGATGTCTGAGGTGTACTCGACGAACGTGCCGCTCGGGTCGCGCAGGTACCAGTACCAGTTCGATCCGATCGCGTGGCGGCCAACTCCCCACATGTGGCGCTGCGGATCGATGTCGACCATTCGCTGGCCGCCGCGGACGACATCGTCGATGTCGTCGACCTCGAAGGCGATGTGGTGGGGGAACGCCACGGGGGCAGCCTGAATCGCCACGTTGTGGTGCACTTCGCCACACCGAGTGAAGGCGATGATGTCGGGGAGCTGATCGCTGATCTCAAAACCGAGCACATCGGTGAAGAACGCAAGAGTCGCCGGTTGGTCGGGCGTGCCGTAGACCACGTGGGTGAGGTTCGAGGGCTGCACCGGTTCGGTGGCCAGCACGCTCTCGGCGGGCACGTCGACGCGCTGGGGTTCGGTTCCGGGCCGGTTGAACGTGTGCGCTCCCGGGGGAGCTGCGTAGGGTGCGGCCACGGTGACTTCGATGAGCAGGCCAGTGGCGGCCTCGCTCAGTGTGAGCCGTTCGGCATCGGCTCCGATCACCTCGGCCAGTGGCGATTGTTCGGCGCGACCAGCGATCTGTTCGAGATCGTCGGCGTGCTGCGCGCCGACGCCAAGTCGGTGCAGTCGGCGTGTGGGGGAGTGAACCAGCTCGATCTGGTCACCGCCGTCTCTCGTCGCCAGACGGTTCGAATCGTCGCTCGCTGGTGTGAGCCCGAAGTCGGTGAGGAACTTGGTGGATGCAGATACGTCGGGGACTCCGAGCGTGATGGACGTCAACCGGTGGAGCGCCATACTGGACAAAGTAGATCAAGTGATAGAGAATTGCAACGTGTCGTCGAAGGCCACCGCCACTCACGCTCGTGTCCCACGCCGCCAAGCGCGGTCTGAGGAGCGGCGCAGGCAGCTGGTGGCTGCCGCGTTGGCCGAGTTCGCGGCGCATGGCTTCGAGGCGGCGTCGACCAGAGCGATCGCTGCGGCGGCCGATACCCAACAGCCCCAGATCAACTACCACTTCGACTCCAAAGAGGCGTTGTGGCGCGCTGCGGTGGACCATCTCTTCGAACGTCTCGACGAGTCGGTGGCCCAGCACATGGAGACATTGCCCTCAGCCTCCGACCCGCGCGGGCGGTTCGCCAGACAGCTCCGTGCGTTCGTTCGCGCCGTGGCGGAGTGGCCCGAGCTCAACCGCATCATGGTGCATGAGTCGACGGTGCCGTCCGAGCGGCTGTCGTGGATCGTCGAGCGGCACACGCGTCCGCGCTTCGATGCGGTCGTCGGAGCGTGGCGTACGTTGCAGGCGGCCGGCGACGTGCCGCCGGTTGACGAAGCGGTGATCTACTACTCGCTGGTTGGTGCAGCATCGCTCGCCTACGTGAACGCACCTGAAGCCGAGCTGCTCGGATACAACACGCTCACCCCACGCTTCATCGAGGCCCATGCAGATGCCCTGGTGCTGCTCTTCCTCGGTGACGACACGGGCGGGCCTCATCGAACCGCAACGGAAGGACAATGACATGACCACCGAGTGGGACACCGAACATCTCGACTTCGCACGCGACCACATGTGGGCCGTGCTGGCGACTGGCCGCACCGACGGCTCGCCGCAGCAGTCGATGGTCGGCTATCTCGTCGATGACGAGGGGCGCATGGTCATCTCGGCGAAGTCGCACACCGCCAAGTGGAACAATGCCGTCCGTCAGCCCAAGGTCAGCTTGACCGTGCCGGACGGACGCGCCCACTTGGTTGTGTATGGCGAAGCCGAGACGATCG
>JBCBSO010000258.1:0-6251 GCA_039819205.1 Actinomycetota bacterium | reverse complement strand
GGCCACCTTGCCGAGTCCCGATGCCACGAGCGTGATGGTGGCGGTCGATGTGCCGCTGTCGCCTTCGTCGATCTCGACGTCGCTCGTCGTGATGCGCGGGGCTTGTACGTCTGCGATCGCCGCCGGGATGATCGCTACGTCGAACGGGTTCAGTACCTCGTCCGGCGTTGACGGTGGGGTGGTGAGCGCAAGCACGAGTCCGCCGTCGGGGTCGCTGATCGTGTTGGCGCACACACGGATCGGGACGTCGATGCTCGACGCGCCCGCTGGGATGTCGATGAGTGTCGGCGGCGCGACTTCGAAGTCGGCGGGCAAGACCGATCCGTTGATACACACACCCGCTGCAGCGCCGTCGAGCACTCCTAACCAGCTGGCAACGATCTGCCGAGGAAATGGCTCCGGCTCGAGATCGATGGTCGCATCGACGATCGCCGCCGACACTCCGGTCGGCTCATCGAACAGCAACGAGGTCGTGATGATCGCTGGGGGCAGGTCGTCGTCGGCGACGATCACTTGTGTGCGGTCGACGGAGCCGTCGGGTGCTTCGACCTCGAGCGTCAGGACGCTCGACCCTTCGATCCGTGCGTCGCCGCACACGACGAGCCGTGGAGCGGGGTTTCCCGACTCGCGCGCGACGCTGTTCGTCAGGTTGAGCGGTGGGGTAATGCTCAATCCGACCGAGGCACGACTACCGGCGTCAAAGATGCCACCCGAGCAGGTGCCGGTGACTGGATCGAGGTCGATCAACTCGTAGCGCACCGGTGCGTCGTCGTACCACGCCGGGGTCGACACATCGATGTCGATGATGTTGGACACGCTCGAGTACTGGGGGACGCCCAACACGGGGTTCTCACTGACACCGCCTTCGCGAACGAGGATCGGAGCGATGTCGTAGCGGTCGTCGTCGACGATCGTCAGCAGCGCGTCGAGGATGACTGCGCCCGTCGATGGTTCGACGAGCTCGAGCATCACCACCTGATCGCGTTCGATGTCGTCGTCAGCACACGGGACGATGGCCAGCGGCGCGGGAAAGCCGCCTGCCTCCACCGTGTCGTCGGTGAGTGCCACGTCAGTACTTCCGAAACAACCGGCGGCGACGTCAGCGTCGACGGCGTTGGCCGGGGGCGGATCAGCGTCACTGAGGACGACGTCGAGTTCGACATCGCGGGCAAGCGTGCCGGTCACCACGAACGGCTCGCTGTCGGCGGGAGCAAAGGTGTCGCCTTCTTGCGCCGACGTCGTTGCCAGTTGCAGTGTTGTCGGCTCGACGGTGACCTCTGTGGACGCCGTGGCGGTGCGCGAGCCATCGGCGCGCACGCCGTACACCGAGAGTGTGTTGACACCTTCATCGACCTGGACGATGTCGAGTTGCGGAATGTTCGTCGTGAATACGGTGTCGCTGAGGCCAGCGCGGGCCAGCGTCCAGACGAACGACACCGGGTCGGCCGCGCCGGCGTCGAAGTCGAAGCGGTTGGCGAGTGGCAGCGGCGCAGCGTTGAACCGAGCGGTGACCGCCGTCGCCTCGTCGTCGTCGACGACGGTGACATGGATGCGGACACGGCGACCAGTGTCGACCTCGCGCACCTCGACGATGAGCCCAGCGTCGGGCGACTCGGGCACCGTGTCGGCGTCGACATCGACCCACACGGTGTACTCCGTGGTGCCGGTCGGCAACGTCTCGAGTCCGCTCGCTGCGACCACGTCGGCCAACCGACCCTGCTGGAGTTCGCCTGCAGTATCGCTGTCGTACACGCCTGTGGTCAGGCCAGCGGTCTCGATTGCGTAGCCGGGTGGTGTGGGGGTGTCGAAGGTCAGGTCGACGGCGATGCGCGTCGGGGTCGGGCTGCTCCCTTCGGTGACCACCCGTGGACTGGGATCGGTGGCGAACGCCGGCGGCTGTGGTGTCAGGTCGACGCGGCATGTGACGAGCTCGCCGGCGGCGATGTCGATCGTGCGCGCGGCGCACCCGTCGAGGTCGTCGAGCGCGAAGAACACGCCGAACTGGTTCTCGAAGGCGATCGTTGTCCCACCCGCGTCGAGACCGATCACGGTGCGACACGTCGCTGGCAGGTCGGCGTTGGGGAACGACGGCTGCGAGCAGTTCAGGTCCTGCTGATCCTGTGGTGGCAACGGGTCGTACGGGATCGAGTCGACGATTGGTCCGCCCGGCGTGCCGATGTCGACTTCCACATCGATCTCCCGGCGCGGACCGAGCGGTCCGAATACATCGAGATCGTTGTTGATGGTCCACTCGACGGCGATGGCTGCCGGCTGGGAGGTCTGTACGTGCACGATCGCGCATCGCACAAGGTCGCCATTGGTGACCGCGGCGGTCGTTCCATCGGCCGCACAGTCTCCCGACAATGCGCTGAGCCAGCCGGTGGTCGGTGCGACGGAGACCGCCAGTTCGTCGCCGCCCCCGACATCGATGTTGGTGAACGTCTCGCAACCGAGTTCGCCGGCAGGGCACGGCAGCGTCTGGCTGCGGCACTCATCGAAGACGTCGCTTGCGCTCTCGGTCGGACCGGGCTGGCGACACTGGCGCGCCGGAATCGGCTCATCGAGGCCGATGTCGACGCCGCCGGCGGGGTTGGTCGCTGGCTCGACCCGTACAACTGGGGTCGGAGCGCCGTCGGGGTCGCCGATCCATCGCTGGCTGACCTGGACGACGGCGCCGGTTCCGTCGTTGATCTCCGTCGACAGGCGGGCCACGATGAGGTTGCATCGGGCCATGCCGGTGTCGGCGACGATCGCTCTCGGGTTACCGAGATCGTCCGGATCGACCGCGGTGCAGTCGCCAGAGAACAGCACGCGAGCGAAGTCGCCGAGTGCCTCGGCGCCGAGCGTGAGTTCCCCACCGACAGGCACGCGCAGGTCGAACGATGCTGAGCATGAGGGCCGTGCGAACTCGAACCAGTCCGAGAGGAAGCCGCTGCAGTCGGACCCGGCGAGCGGCCATGCGCCATCGACATCGAGGGGGGCCGACTCGGTCACCTCGGCGGCGCCCATCACGTCGATCGCGGCGCCGAACGCGATCTCCTCGCTCGCTGCACCAACGAACTCGATCGTGACATCGAGCGTGCGGTCTTCCAGGAGCGGCGCTGTCGAGAATCCGCACGAGTCGTCGCTGTCGGTGTTGCCGCCGAGGTCGACGATCCCGCCGCCACGGTCGAATCGGCAGTCGCCGTCGGTGTTGTCGGTCACGTCGACCACTCGGAGTTCACTGGTCGCCCGTTCGGTGACGTCGAGCCCGATCCGGTTGGTGGTGATGTCGACCTCGTCGAGATCAATACGCCCCGCCGTGTCGATGCCGATGTCGTTGCCCGAGATCGTTGCCTTGGTCACGCTCATTGACGTGGTTCCCGATCCTGTGCCGATGCCGTTTCCGTCGAAACCGTCGGCCGCGTCGGTGCCACCGATCGTGGCCGTCTCGATGGTGAGGCCGCGCGGGTCGGTCGCGAACAGCCCGTGACGCGGCCCGCTACGGATGTCGAGGTTGGTGATCGACCCGGAGACCGAGCCGCCGATGGTGATCGCATCGGACGACGACGACGCCAGACCCACGTTGCGCACGTCGAGTCCGGTGATGTCGATCGCTGGATTGCCGACGTCGGGCGGGCCGAGGTCGACCCCGCTGCTGCCGGTGCTCGTGACGGTGAGGTTCGATCCGGTGAGCGATCCGTCGACCCAGACGCCGGTGCCGCGGACGTTGTCGATGGTGAGGTTCTCGACCGTGGCGTTTCCGTTGATCACCCGGACGCCGAATCCGAGGTTCGTGTTCGCCGGGCTCTTGCCTCGAATCGACACGTTGGTCAGTTCGAGGTCGTTGTTCCAGATACGCATCATCTGCGACCGACCATCGCGATCTTGGACGAAGTCGAGGTCGCGGAAGGCGAACGTCTGGCCGGTGATGTTGCCGCGGTCGTTGTCCTGCACGAAGACCGCGCCGGGTCCGAATGCGCCAGGTGTGGCGCCGTCGTAGCTGAGAACGGGGCGGTTCGTCGGGTCGGCGCCGCGCAGGGTCACCGAGTCGGTGAGTGTCAGCGATCCGGGGTCGTAGGTGCCGGCTGCAATGGTCAACGTTTGTGCGCCATCGCAGCCGTTTGCCTCGGTCACGGCTGCGAGTAGTTCACTCGTGGTCGTCACGGCGATGTCACGGCAGGTGGTTTGCGCGGTGACGTCACGGCCTGGCGACCCGCCAGCAAACGGAATCACCGCGACGCCCAAGAGTGTCGCAACCAGCAGTCGAGTTCGGGCCCCAGGTCGCACCCGAGCATCATCGAGGCCGCCGCCAAAGAACCGCCAAAACCGCCCCGCACCGATGAGCGAAACCCGTTCACTGCCGGGTTTGGCTCACCGCTGGATTTGCGGCTCCGCACCGATGAGCGAAACCCGCCCCTCGCTGGACTTCACTCATCGGCGGCGCGCGTGTCGGCTACGCGCGCAGGCCGGCGCGCCAGTCGCTGGTGACCTCGGCGAAGGGGCCGCCGGCGGCGAGCAGGTCGTCGGGAGCGCCTTGCTCGACGATCCGTCCAGCGTCGAGCACGATCACCCGGTCGGCGTAGTCGGCGATCAATGGCTGACTCGTGGCGGCGATCAGTGTCATGCCCGCCAACGTCCGTCGACGAGCAACCGCGAGGTGTGACAGGTCGCCCGCGTCGAGCGAGTCGGTGGCCGCATCGAGTACGACGATGCGCGGCCGACGCAACGCAGCACGAGCGATGATGACTGCCTGCCGAGTTCCAGCGGGCAGGTCTGCGCCGTCGCGACCGACGGAGGTGTCGAGCCCGTGAGTCAGCCGTGCCGCGAAGTCGTCCCCATAGAGATCGTCGAGCGTGGCGAGCAGTTCATCGTCGGATGGGGCCGACCGTAGGCCCATGGTGAGATTGTCACGGACATTGCCGTCGAACAGTCCGGTCTGCGGCGACACATACCCGACCACGTCGAAGAGCTGGCGCGCCGTGAGGGAGCCGGCATCGACTCCGTCGTATCGAACGGTGCCGCGCAACGGTCGGTCGAGGCCGACGAGGAGGCGGGCGAGTTGTGACTGACCGGCATCTCCGTCGCCCACGATGGCGTACGTCGCACCGCCGGGAATCTCCAGTTCGATCGACTCGCTGACCGAGCCGTCGGCGAGCGTGAACTGCAGCTCCTCGACCGTGACCACCCCGGTGCCCTGCGGCGCGGCACTCGTCGGAGTGTCCGCCGCCTCGGCGTCGACGTGATCGATGAGCTCGAACACGCGGTCGAGGGCGGCGATGCCCTGTTCGTACGTGCGGAAGGTCCCCGAGAGCGTTGACAGCGGGGCGAGGAACATCGTGACGTAACCAAAGAAGGCGACCATCGTGCCGACCTCGGAATTGCCGCGAACCACCTGCGTGCCGCCGAAGATCACCAGAATCCCATACGCCGCCGCAGCGATGATCGCGATCGTCGGCGAGTACACAGCGGAGGCCACGATCGTGCGGTACTCGGCATCGCGACTGGCAATCGTGGCCCGCTCGAACTGGTCGCGGTGGTGTTGCTGCTGGTTGTAGCCCTGTACGAGGTCGACCGCAGCCAACGACTCGGTCGCGGTGTCGGTGACGACGCCGACGGTCTGGCGCCACTCGCGATACAACGGCGTGACATAGCGGCGGTACACCGCGCTCACGATGAAGAGCAACGGGATCACCGAGAGCGTCACCAGCGCGAGCAGCCAGTCGAGCGCGAGCATTACCACGAGCGCACCGAGCACCGTCGCGACACTGTCGATCAGCGACGGCAAACCGCGGTTGATCAGCTGGCGGGTTTGCAGGGCATCGTTGGTGAGGCGTGACACCGTGTCGCCGACCGGTGTCTGCTCGTGATACCCGGGCGGAAGACGTATTGTGTGTTCAAACGCCAACTGCTGAAGCGATCGGGTCGACCGGGCGCTGACCAGATACAGGCTTCGCTGCTGAACCCACACCGCCGTCCATGTGGCGACCACCAGTGTCAACGATGCGCCGGCCACCACCCACACGACGCCTCGATCGTTGTCAGCGATCCCGTCGTCGACCAACACCTTCATCAGATACGAGGGCACCAGCAGCAAGAGCGATGCTGCGAGGGTGGCGACGATGCCAGCCACTGCGGTGCGGCGATAGGGGCGCAGGAGGTGGGCGAGCGTACGAATCTCGCGCAGTTCGCCGCTCTTGCGCACTCGCCGATGCCGCGGGAGGTGCTGATGATCGCTATGCGACGTGATCACGTTGGCTCCCCCCCGGGAG
>JBCBSO010000257.1:0-6277 GCA_039819205.1 Actinomycetota bacterium | reverse complement strand
GCCATCCCCGAGGTGGATCTCGGTATCCCCCTCACGTGGGGCGGCATCCCGCGCCTGGTGCGCGACATCGGGCCGGCCATGACCCGCGAGCTCGTATTGACATGTCGTCGCTTCGACGCCGACGAAGCACACCGCATCGGGTTCCTCAACCGCGTTGTCGACTCGCTCGATCCGACGGTGAACGAGCTCGTCGAGTCGCTCGCCCTGAAGGCACCCTCGGTGGTGGCGGCGACGAAACGTCAGGTGCGCGACACCCTCGAGCGCATGGCACCCACGAGTGATGCCTGGGCTGGCGCCGACCTCCTCGACGCGGCACGCCACGATCCTGAGGCACGCGCCGCCGCCGAGGCCTACCTCAACCGCCGCTCGGCCGGCTGACAACGCGCTGCGCCAACCCGTCGACAACACTCATCGCTTGACTCCCGTACTTTGTACGAGTAGGTTCGTACTTAGTACGAAACAGAGGACCACCGATGACCGCCACCCACACTCCCCAACCCGCCGCACCGAACATCCCCGCCACGATGCGCGCCGCTGTCCGCCACCGCTACGGCGGCCCCGAGGTGGTGTCGACCGAAACACTGCCAATACCCACGCCCAACGCGGGCGAGGTGTTGCTCAAGGTCCGTGCCGCCGGACTCGACCGCGGCGTGTGGCACGTGATGTCCGGACTCCCCTTGATCGCCCGTGCCTCATTCGGTCTCACTCGACCGACGCAGCCCGTGCTTGGCCTCGACGTTGCCGGAACCGTCGTCGCCCTCGGCGACGGTGTGTCCGAGTTCGCCATCGGCGACGAGGTGATGGGCATCGCCGACGGCTCGTTTGCCGACTACGCCACGGCGTCGGTCGACAAGCTGGTCGGTCGACCAGACGGTGTCGATCCGCTCGACGCGGCGGCGAGCACCGTCTCGGGGATCACTGCGCTGCAAGCGCTGACCACCGTCGGGCACGTCGACACCGGCCAGCGAGTGCTCGTGCTCGGTGCGTCGGGCGGCGTCGGCTCGTTCGCCGTGCAGATCGCCGCCGCCCACGGTGCGCATGTCACCGGTGTGGCGAGCGCCGCCAAACTCGGCGCCGTGCGCGCCCTCGGTGCTGAGGAAGTCGTCGACTATCGCCGCGACGATCTGACAGCGCACGCTGGCCGATACGACCTCGTACTCGACATCGGTGGACGGCGCAGCGTTCGTGCGCTCCGCCGCTTGCTCACCCCCACGGGGACGTTGGTCATCGTGGGCGGCGAAAACGGTGGGCGCATCACGGGCGGCATCGGGCGACAGCTCCGCGCCGCCGCACTGTCGCCGTTCGTGGGGCAGCGGCTGGTGTTCTTCATCAGCGAGGAGAGTCGGACCTACATCGAGCCACTCGCCGAGCTCCTGGCGTCGGGAGCGGTGTCACCGCTGATTGGCAGGCGCGTCGAGCTCGACGGCGTGCCGGCGGCAATCGGGAACATGACCGATGGCAGCACCCTTGGAAAGACCGTCGTCGTGATCGACGACGGCTCCAGCGTCATCGACCCAAGCTGAAGAACTCGTCATTCGGCCGGATGCCAGCGAAGTTGGCGTACCGATTCGAGAGTGCGAATAGTGCGGTGATGGCGCCGATGTCCCAGATCTCGTCGTCGGTGAAACCGTTCGTCCGCATCTCGTCGAGATCGTCGGCGGTGATACTCGCCGAGTCGTGCGCAACCGCGAGCGCGAAATTCACGATGTGTCGCTCACGGTCGGACAGATCAGCCTTGGCCGGGTTGATCGCAACCTGGTCCGCGAGCAGCGGATTCTTGGCACGAATACGCAAGATCGCCCCGTGCGCAACGACGCAGTAGAAACAGCGATTGGTGGCCGACGTGGCCACCACGATCAGCTCGCGCTCGGCTTTCGAGAGACCGTCGCTGCTCTCCATCAACGCGTCATGAAAGGCGAAGAACGCTCGGAATTCGGCCGGTCGCCGAGCGAACGCCAGAAACACGTTCGGCACGAACCCCGACTTCTCCTGCACTGCGAGAATGGTGTCGCGAATGTCGTCGGGCAGGGCCTCGAGATCCGGGACGTCGAAGCGGGAGATCGGCTGCTCGCTCATCGCGGCGAGTTTCGCGTAGCGCAGCGCGGTCCGGCGGGCTCGGTGCTGTGCGCACGTTGCTCAATCGGCAAGAACCGGTCGTCAGTGATGAAAGTGGGCGCGTTGTCCGGCGTGGTCGAAGGTCATCACGACCTCAGCCGGTTCACCCAGCGCGGTGATTGCGTGCGGCGTCATCGTGCTGTACTCAGCTGCCTCGCCAGTCTCGATATCGATCTGACGGTCGCCGAGCCATAACCGGACCGTGCCGTGGACCACGACGAACCAGACGTGGCCGGCATGGATGCGTTGCTCCGGGGGCTCGGTGGTGGGCTCGTAGCGGATCTTGAGGGCGACGGTGCGACCATCCGCCCGGCTCAACAACCACGTGGTCATCGTGCCGTCACGGCTCGGGGTCGGGCGGATCACCACATCGTCGTCGTCGTCTGTCGCGAGCAACGTGTCCAGGCTCACCTGCAACGCCTCGGCGAGCGACTTCAGCACCTCGAGACTGAGGGTCCGCTTGCCGGTTTCGACGCGACTGATCGTCGACGGGTTGAGCCCAGTCTTCTCAGCCAGGTCATCGAGCGAGTAGCCCATCGTTGTGCGCAGACTGCGCAGCCGCGTGCGCACCGTTTCTTCGACCTCGCTCAACCGTCACACATCCTTTCTCGGCAGTTCTTGACAATTTCGCAAGATGACTTGCGAAAGCGAGACTTCACCATATCGTCGACGCATGGTCGAACACGGACGCAACGAGCACGATCAGCACACCCCCGAGTCGCCGCCGACACTCGAACGACACTGTGACGTCGCCGTGGTCGGCGGATCGGCCGCGGGTCTCGCCGCCGCGCTGCAACTCGTACGGCAACGTCGATCGGTGATCGTCATCGACGACGACACGCCGCGTAATGCGCCGGCGGCCCATATGCACGGGTACCTCGGTTGGGATGGCGCGCCACCGGCGGACTTGATCGACCGAGGACGTGCCGAGGTTCGCTCATACGGCGGAGAGGTGCTGAGGGGACGAGCACGCCAGATCGAGCGTCTGAGCGACGACACATTTCACGTCGAGGTTGGCGGCGGCCACCGAGTGGTCGCGCGACGGGTGCTGGCGGCGACCGGACTGGTCGATGTGTTGCCCGACATCGAGGGCCTGGCCGACCACTGGGGCCACGACGTGATCCACTGCCCCTTCTGCCACGGCTACGAAGTGCGCGACCGGCGGATCGTGCAGATCATCACCCATCCGCTCGGATTCCACCCATCGACGGTGTTCCGCCACCTGACCGAGCACTTGACGATCGTCGTGCACAACGTCGAGGCCGCCAACGATGAGCGGATCGACGAGCTCGTGTCCGGCGGGGCCGAGGTCGTGCGCTCAGCGGTGCAGCGGGTCGTGGCCGATCGCCGCGGACGGGTCACCAGCGTCGAGCTTGGCGACGGGCAACAGATCCCCGCCGACGCAGTCGTCGTGACCCCCACGTTTCGGCCGCGCGCCGAGGTCGTCGGCGCAACAGGGCTGACCACCACACCCCACGAATCAGGTGCCGGAGAGGTCGTGACGGTTGATGCAGCGGGGCAGACCGCCGTGCCCGGACTGTATGCCGCCGGAAACCTCGTGGATCCCACCTTGCAGGTGCTCCAGGCGGCGGCGCAGGGAGGCCGCGTCGGCGCGATGATCGCGTTCGATCTCGCCGAGGATGATCTGCGCACCCCCGTGCGCGTGTCTGGTGAACAAGCCGATTGGGATCACCGCTACGGCGGCGACGAGCACATGTGGAGCGGCAACCCCAACGGCACCCTCGTGGCCGAGGTGGCCGACCTTGCGCCAGGCCGAGTACTCGACATCGGCGCAGGGGAAGGCGGCGATGCGGTGTGGCTCGCCGAGGAGGGGTGGACGGTGACCGCCAACGACATCTCGGAGCGAGCGTTGGCGCGCGTGTCGGCGGCAGCGGATCAGCGCGGCCTGGCGATCGAGTCGTTGCATCGCGACGCCAACGCACTCGACGCGTTCGCCGGCCGCGAGTTCGATCTCGTGTCGATGCAGTACGGCTCGATTCACCGCACACCCGAGCAACGAGGACTGTCGAATCTCCTCGGCGCGGTCGCCCCAGGCGGAACGTTGCTCGTGGTCGGCCACGACCTCACGCCGTGGAGTCGCCCGATCGATGTCGACGAACAGACGCGCATGTTCGACCCAGGCGGTTTCGTCGGCATCAATGAGATCGCCGCCGCACTCGCCGACCGGCCCGGGTGGGAACTCGAATGCCACGAAACCCGGCCTCGGCCACCTGGCGCGGCGTCTGCGCATCACCATGTTGACGATGTCGTCCTTCGTGCCCGCCGCAGCGACGACTGACCGCGCCGACCCGCGCTCGACGACCTACTCGCCTGCGGGGCGCGACGAACGAGACGTGTTCAGACCGTCGATGAACTCGCCCGCCGCGGTACGCGATTGCAGCTCAACCACATCGAGATGCGGATGGCGGCCGATGGCGGCATCGAGACGTGGCCGGCTGTCTCGGTCGTAATTCCAGATCCATCGGTAGAAGTCGAGTGAGACCCGTTCGGGACAGCCGGCAGCCTGCACGTCGTCGCCGTAGTTGCGGAGGGTTCGGGTAGCCGCACCCAACACGCAACGGACCCGGCCCGGCACCAACACCACCACGGTGTCGGCTCGCTCGAGACGCACATCGAACGTGCCGCCGTAGTTCCCATCGGCGATCCACCGGTCGGCCGCGAACAACGTTTGCTGATGGGCGGCGAACTCGTCGCGTGGGGTCTCCACCCAGCCGGGCTTCCAGAAGTGCTGATCGAGGTGCACCACCGGTGCATCGATGCACGCCCCGAGGGCGCGCGCGAACGTCGACTTTCCAGCACCTCCGGGGCCCACAACGACCACTCGATCCACGGCCGCTCAACTCTCGGCAGGCACGAACAGGTAGTGCCAGTGTTCGATGGGTTCGTCGTCGACCAGAACAAAACAGCCGCCGTCGGCATCGAGTTCGAGCGGCGGCGGGTACGTCACGAGGCGAGCGATCGCGGTGCCACCCACCACGGGAATCAGCATGCGTTCGCCGCGCTCCATACGCCCCATCTTGCCAAGTCACTGACCGACGCTGAGGCTGCGCACGAAATAGGTCGCCTCTTCGCCGCGCACCATCATCGTGCGCTCGGCGACCACCGCAGACGTCAAGCCGGCCGTGGCGATGAGCTCGTCGAGGTACTCGACATCACCGCTGGTACCGAAGAACAGCAGCACCTCACCCCCGGGCCGCAGACGCGACGAGACGTCGCTCATGAAGCGGCCCAACGACTCGTAATTTTCGTCGGCGACAGCGCGCTCGAGCAGGTCGCGCGGTCGAAACCAGCGGAACGGCGGATCGATCACGATGAGGTCGAAGTCGCCGTCGACATCGTCGAACACGTCGCTGAGATGCGCATCAACACGATCACCGACACCGTTGCGTGCGGCATTCGCTGCCGTCGCCTCGACGGCGACCGGGTTCACGTCGACGGCGACCACGTCGCGTGCGGTCTGCGCAGCGAGGATCGCATTGGCGCCCGCGCCGCTGCCCATATCGAGCACCCGGTGGTCGGTGGCGACGCGTGCGCGCACTTGATCGCCAAGCAGGTCCGACGTTGGGGTCGGAGGAAACACCTGCTCGGGGATGTCCAACTCGAGGCCGAGATACGTCACCGAGTGCGCGCCGAGCGCGTGCAGTCGCTCGGACGCGTCATCGTGCCACTGCCGGAGCACCTCGACCCGTTCGGACGACATCCGCGGCCGGTAACCATCCATCCACCAACCGTAGAACCGCAGGTGGAAACGAGAGCGCCCGATTCGCGGCCGACCGATTCAGCGCCGGGCGAATATGGGGGTCAAATCACGTCAGCGTCGACGGGCGCACGGTCGAAGGTGCGCCATGCGGTCGAGAGGCGCACCATGGCCTCGGCCAGCACCGGGGCAGACGCCGTGAATGGGATTCGCAGATTCGAGCCATCGGCGTTGCGCGCATCGAACGCCTTTCCGGACGCGAGCGACACACCGTGACGGGCCGCATGCTGTGCGAAGGCACCTGCGGAGGCATTGCCCGGCAGCGTCACCCAGACCGACAGCCCGCCACGGACCGGGGTGTAGGTCCACTCGTCGAGGAGCGACTCGAACAGCTCCGCCCATTGGCCGACATCGTGATCAGCGCCCTGCACTCCGACCTCGACG
>JBCBSO010000256.1:0-6278 GCA_039819205.1 Actinomycetota bacterium | reverse complement strand
ACCGTGGCCCGCGGTGACCGTCACCAGGTGAGGGTGCCGGCGCCGCCTTTGAACGGGCCGGTGACATTGGCGGTCACCCAGCCGCCGTAGAACGAGCCCTCGTTGGGAACGACGCGCTCGTCGTCGACCCAGCACTCGTCGACGCGCTGGGCATAAAACGCCCAGTGGTCGACCAACGAGGCGAACCGCGGCGTCGGCTCCGGATACGTCCAACACGCCTCGGCGACGCGCGTGTCGCCCACCACCACGTCGGCGTAGCGGGCAACGCCCTTCCACTCGCACATCGAGCCACGCTCGACCCGCTCGAGCCGATCGGCATCGACGAAGTCGTTCGCTACGTAATACGCCGGCGCCTGGCTCGTCTCGAGCACGCGCAGGACGTGCGGCGCATCGACGATCGTCGTGCCGGCGTGAACGACACGGATCCGCCAGTCGACCTGCTCGAGGCGAGGCGGCCGTGGGAAGTCCCACACCGACTCGACCGGCTTACCGTTCGGTGCGGTGGCCCCTCGTCCTCCGGCTGCCCGCAATTCGTCGTCGCCGCGTGCCATGACGTCAATCGTCCCACGACTCGTCGAACTCGTCTGCTTCGGGCGCCTGGGTTCGTCCACCCGCCCGACGATCCGCCGCACGCTCACGAGCCCGCTGCTCTTCTTCGAGCGCCGCTTCCTCCTCGACCAAGCGCTCCAAGCTGGTCAGCCGGATTGGATCGAGCTCGCCTGCGGCGATCGCCGCCTGCACCGCACACCCTGGCTCCTGATCGTGCTTGCAGTCGCGAAATCGGCAGTGGTCCATCAGGTCGAACACGTCGGCGAACGCCCGCTCGATGCCGTCACCGGAGAGCCACAAGCTGACGGCCCGAACGCCAGGGGTATCGATGATCCACCCCTCGTCGGGCAGCGGCAATAGCTCAGCGGCGACGGTGGTGTGCCGACCGCGCTGGTCGCCACCACGAACCGCCGATGTCGCCTGACGTTCGCCGCCCAACAATGCGTTGACGAGCGTCGACTTGCCGACGCCGCTCGCGCCGAGAAAGGTCAACGTGCGGTTGCCGACCGCCCGCTCGCGGATCTCCGACAACCCTGCGCCCGACCGCCCGCTGGCCACCCACACCGGCACACCGAGAGCGACATCGCGCAGTTGACGCAACGGCCCCTCGACGTCGTCCACGAGGTCGGGTTTCGTCGCCAACACAACCGGCTCGGCGCCGCTGTCGAACGCCAACACCAGCTCGCGCTCGAGCCGCCGCGGCGAGGGCGGAGAGCCCAACGAGTGCACAAGAAACACCGTGTCGACGTTGGCCGCCAACGTGTCGGCGACCGCCCGCATCCCATCGAACGACGCCCGGCGCACAAAGGCGGAACGCCGCGCCAGCACCTCGGCGACGCGCTCCTCGTCGGAATCAGCCACGATCCAGTCCCCCACCGCAACGTCGGCACCGATGTTGCGCACGCGCAGCGCCGGGGAGCGCCCGAGGGCCTCGTCGATCGACCGATACGCCGTGCTCCAGCCCCGATCGATGCGGGCGACGCGCGCGGCCTGGTCGACGTCGTCCACGAGCGGCGGGAGGCCGAGTCGCGGATCGAGAACCATCGCGGATCAGACCGTACCGTGCCGCCGTCGACACCCTGTCGATCAACGCGTCCAGAGCAGTGGTTTCACCGCCTCGGGTGGTCGCGACGGCTCCGATCGGGCACACTGCGGCTTGACAACCGCCGTCCGGATCAGTAGCGAAAGGCACCGATGTCAAAGCCCCTCGTCGTCGTCGAGTCGCCCGCCAAGGCCAAGACACTGTCGAAGTTCCTCGGCAACGACTACGACGTACGCGCCTCAGTTGGCCACGTCGCCGACCTTCCCTCCAAAGGCCTCAACATCGACGTCGACAACGGTTTCAAGCCGACGTACGAGCTCACCGACCGCGGAAAGACGGTCATCAAGGAGCTGAAGTCGGCGCTGAAGGAAGCCTCCGAGCTCTATCTCGCGACCGACGAAGACCGCGAGGGCGAGGCCATCTCGTGGCACCTGCTCGAATACTTGAAGCCCAAGGTGCCGGTGAAGCGGATGGTGTTCCATGAGATCACCAAGTCGGCGATCGAACACGCCGTGAACAACCCGCGCGGCCTCGACTACGGCCTGGTCGACGCCGCCGAGACCCGACGCATCCTCGACCGGCTGTACGGCTACGAGGTCAGTCCAGTGTTGTGGCGCCGCGTGAACCGCGGGCTGTCAGCAGGCCGCGTCCAGAGCCCGTCGGTGCGCCTGGTCGTGCAACGCGAACGCGAGCGGATCGCCTTCGTCTCGGCCGACTACTGGGACATCGACGTGCTCACCGGTACTGCGCCGAGCTTCGACGCTCGCCTGGTGGCGGTCGGCGGCACCAAGGTGGCCACCGGGAAGGACTTCGACGATCGCGGCAACGCTGCCAGCAACGTGGTGGCGCTCGCCGAAGCGCGCGCTCGTGACCTCGCCGACGGCCTCGACGGCGCCGAATTCACCGTGCGCTCGGTCGAGGAGAAGCCGTATCGCTCGTCGCCGAAGGCGCCGTTCATGACATCGACGCTGCAGCAGGAGGGTGGTCGCAAACTGCGCCTGTCGTCGTCGCAGGTGATGCGCATCGCTCAGGGCCTCTACGAGCGCGGCTTCATCACCTACATGCGTACCGACAACGTGGTGCTCTCCGACGAGGCGATGCAAGCGACACGGGCAGCAGTGGTATCCGAGTACGGGCAAACCCACTTGCGCGATCAGCCCAAGCAGTACTCGTCGAAGGTGAAGAACGCCCAGGAAGCGCACGAGGCGATCCGTCCGACCACGCCGTTCCGCTCGCCGCAACAGGTCAGCGCCGAGTTGAACAGCCAGGACCTCGCGCTGTACCGCCTGATCTGGCAACGCACCCTGGCATCGCAGATGGCCGACGCCACGGGCGTCACGGTCAGCGTGCGCCTCGCAGCGAATTCCGCCGATCGCACCACCGGCGAGCTCACCGACTGTGAGTTCGCCGCATCGGGCACCACGATCACCTTTCCCGGCTACCGCGCCGTGTACGTGGTGTCGAAAGAGGAGGGCGGCGACGACCCGGCCGACAATGAGGCGCTGCTACCGCCGCTCACCGAGGGTCAGGTGGTGCCGATCACCGAGATCACCCCTAACGGACACAGCACATCACCACCGGCGCGGTACACCGAGGCCTCGCTCGTGAAGCGCCTGGAGGAGCTCGGCATCGGCCGGCCGTCGACCTGGGCGTCGATCATCCAGACGGTTCAAGACCGCGGCTACGTGTGGAAGAAGGGACAGGCGCTCGTCCCGACGTGGACTGCATTCGCCGTGGTGCGGCTGCTCGAGGAGCACTTCGACGCACTTGTCGACTACGACTTCACGGCGTCGATCGACGAGGACCTCGACGCCATCGCCCGCGGCGACCGGGCCAAAGACCAGTGGCTCACCCGCTTCTACTTCGGCGACACCGGCGATGGCGCGAGCCAGCCGATCTCGGCCGAAGCCGGCGTCGGCGACGATGCACTGCTCGGACTGAAGCGCCTGGTCGAGGAGAACCTCGACGAGATCGACGCGGCCGAGATCAACACGTTCCCCCTCGGGGTCGACGACCACGGTGAACCAATCGTGGTCAAGCCTGGCAAGTACGGGCCGTACGTGAAGCGCGGCGACGATACGGCCAGCGTGCCCGACGACCTGGCACCCGACGAACTCGACGTCGCCAAGGCAGCCGAGCTCCTCGCGGCACCAAAGAGCGACGACCCGATCGGCGAACTCGACGGTTACCCGGTGTACGCCAAGAACGGTCGGTACGGGCCCTATGTGCAGTGGGGCGACCACGACAGCCCGCCGCCCGGCCTCGAGAAGCCAAAGATGTCCAGCCTGTTCAAGACGATGGTCCTCGAACGGATCACGATGGACGAGGCCGAATCGTTGTTGCAGCTGCCTCGCCTGCTCGGCGTCGACCCTGCCGACGACGTGGAGATTTTCGCCAACAACGGGCGCTACGGGCCCTATGTCCAAAAGGAGAAGGACTACCGGTCGATCGACAGCGAGGATCAACTGCTGACGATCACGCTCGATCAAGCCCTGCACATCTTCAGCCAGCCCAAGGTGTACAAGCGCGGCGGACGCAGCATGGCGGCAAAGGGACCGCTGCGTGAGTTCGGTACCGACCCGGTCAGCGAGAAGGCCGTCACCGCCAAGGATGGCCGGTTCGGCGTGTACGTCACCGACGGCGAAACCAACGCCTCGCTCGGCAAGGGTGACCGACTCGAAGAGATGACCCCAGAGCGGGCATTCGAGTTGTTGGCCATCCGCCGCGAGGCGGTCGCCGCCAAGGGCGGCACCACGAAGCGCAAGAAGGCGACCAAGAAGACGGCGGCCAAGAAGCGCACCAAGAAGACCGCGGCCAAGAAGAAGGCAGCTGCCAAGAAAGCAACCGGCAAGAAGGCGGCGGCGAAGAAGACCGCAGCGGCGTCTGACGCGCCAGCGGCACCCTCTGACGCGTCGAGCTGATGCCGGCGTACATCGCCTTCGAGGGCCCAGAAGGCTGCGGCAAGTCAACTCAGGCGGCACGCCTCGCCGACGCGATCGGCGCGCGCCTCACTCGCGAAACCGGCGGTACCGACATCGGCGCCCGCCTCCGGGAGATCCTGCACGACACCACGATCGACGACCTGGCCGACCGCGCCGAGGCACTGATCGCCGCGGCCGATCGAGCACAGCACATCACCGAAGTGGTGCGTCCCGCGCTCGCCGCCGGAACCGCCGTAGTCAGCGATCGATCGGTCTACAGCACGCTGGCCTACCAGGGGTACGGCCGGGGGCTCGACGTCGCTGCCCTACGCACCATCAACGAGTGGGCGACCGGGGGTCTGTGGCCTGACGTAGTGGTACTTCTCGACACCCCGGACCACGTGATCGCCGAACGGATGAGCCGCCGACAGCTCGACCGTTTCGAGGCCGCTGGCGAACACTTCCACCAACGGGTGATCGATGGGTATCGCACGATGGCCACGGCCGACCCCGACCGATGGGTGACCGTGCAAGCCGTGGGTTCGATCGACGACGTCGCTGCGGCGATCCGCAGCGCACTCGACGAGCGATGAGCAGTATCTGGGACGACGTCGTCGGCCAGTCGGCCGCGATCGCACAACTGGAGCGTGCCGCTGCGCACGGCCCGGTGCACGCGTATCTGTTCGTCGGCCCGGCGGGGTCGACCAAGCTCGAGGCGGCTCGAGGGTTCGCGGCGCTCCTGCTCAGCGGCGGCACCGACGTTGCGCACCGCGACGCCCGACTGGCCATCGCCGGCACGCATCCCGATGTGCGCGAGGTGCGGCGCACCGGTGCGGCCATCTCAGCCGACCAGGCACGCGACATCGTGCACGTTTCATCACTGGCTCCCGCAGAAGGCGACCGCAAGGTGCTGATCCTCGACGAGTTCCATCTGCTCCGTCCCGAAGGGGCAGCCTTGATGCTGAAGACCATCGAGGAGCCTCCCCCGTCGACGATGTTCATCGTGCTCGCCGACTTCGTGCCCCACGACCTGGTGACGATCGCCTCGCGTTGTGCACGCATCGACTTCATCGGGATCCCCAATGACGTGGTTGCCGCGCGACTCGTCGCCGAAGGGGTGGCTCCCGCCGCAGCGAGCGCCGCCGCGCGCGGCGCGCTCGGCGATCTCGGTCGCGCCCGGGTGTTGGCCAACGACCCCGAGCTCTCGGCGCGGCGAGCGGCGTTTGCCTCGGCTCCGCACGAGCTCGATGGGACCGGTGCGGTGGCCATGCGCACGGCGCGCCAGCTGCTCGACATGATCGACGATGCCGCGGCACCGATGACCACGCGACACGCCGCCGAGATCGAGGCCTTCGAGGAACAGACACAGCAGCTCGGCCGCGCGGCCGGCGGTCGCAAGCCGCTCGACGATCGACATCGGCGAGAGCTCCGTCGGCACCGCACCGACGAGCTACGTGCCGGGCTCGCCGCGATGGCCGCGACCTACCGCGACACAGCGACCAATGGCGGCACCACCGATGTTGACGGATGCGCAGCCGCGATCAGCCGGATCGGCGAGGCGATCGAGGCGCTCGAGCGCAACCCCAACGAGCGGCTCCTGCTGGAAGCGCTCCTGTGGTCGCTGCCAGACGCACAGGGCGTGTAACGCGGCGCCGTCACCCTCTCGTCGTCACAGAATCGCTGTTCACGTCGTATCGTGGAGGGATGCCGTCGTCGCCTGCCTCTGCGTTGGCTCCTACCTCGTTGCCCAAGGCGAACGACCCGTG
>JBCBSO010000255.1:4028-6296 GCA_039819205.1 Actinomycetota bacterium | reverse complement strand
CGTGTGGCGATGGCCATCGGCAAGTGCAGCGACGACACCGACATCGATCAGCACCGAGTGATCATCCGGTTCGGTACCGACGAGGTGTACCCGCGCGTGCTCGATGACGATGCGCTGGCTGCACTCTCTAGCTACATGCGCGGTCCCGAAGTGCTGATCCACATCTCACTCGACACCGGCGATGCCGACGCCACCGTGTGGGGCTGCGATCTCAGCGACACCTACGTCCGCTTCAACGCCGACTACACGACGTAACGATTGGGCGAGCCTTACCGCACGCACGAGAACGTCACGCTGGGACGGCTCGCCTGCGAGCAGCGCCTCCCTAGCGGTCGTGTCGCTGCCGCCGCGTTGACTCAACGAGCCTCACCGCACGCACGAGAACGTCACGCTGGGACGGCTCGCCTGCGAGCAGCGCCTCCCTAGCGGTCGTGTCGCTGCCGCGCTGACGGCTTAATGGCCGAGGAGTTTGGCCATGATGCGGTCGAGCAACGGCTGCTTCTCTTTCATGGCGTCGGCCATGTGATCGTCGCAGTAGAACTGGTACGGCGGGCGCGGTCGTCCACAGGTCTCGCACCGATACTCCTGCCGCAGCGGGTTCGGATTCCCCATGTGCCCGCCGAAGGTCATGGACCCGATTCTAGTTTCGCCGCGCACTGCGCGCCGATCAGCCAAGAGGGGTTCCGAAGTGGCGATGAGCGGCCGAGCGCACGGCGCGGGACGACGTCGCCGCCTGGCGGGCAGCGAGGAGTCTCCGCAACGCAGCGATCGATCGTCCAGCGCTACTTCGGGGGCATGCGGATGCCGCCGTCGACGCGGATCGTTTCCCCGTTCATGTAGCTGTTCGTGACGCACTCGAGCACCATCGACGCCAGCTCATGCTGGTGGCCCAGACGCTTGGGGAACAGCACGCCCTTTTGCAGGTTGTCCTTGAACGCATCGCTGGCGTCGCCCTCGCCGTAGATCGGCGTGTCGATCAGGCCGGGGGCGACGGTGTTGACACGCACGCCAACCGCTGACAGGTCACGAGCGATTGGCAAGGTCATGCCGACGACGCCACCCTTCGATGCCGAGTAGCTCGCCTGCCCGATCTGGCCATCGAACGCCGCCACCGATGCGATGTTGACGATCGCGCCGCGCTCGCCGTGTTCGAGAGGTTCAGTTGTGCTCATCGCCGTAGCTGCAACGCGGATGCAGTCGAAGCTGCCGATCAGGTTGATGGCGATGACCTTCTTGAACGCGTCGAGGTTGGCCGCCGACTCGAGTGTGCCGTCCTTGCCGATCGTGCGCTGTGCCCAACCGATACCAGCCGAGTTCACCAACACACGCAACGGGCCCATCGACTTGGCCATCTCGACGGCGTTGACGATGTCGTCGGTGTTGGTCACATCGACCTTGCAGAAACCTCCGCCGATCTGGTCGGCGAGCGCATTGCCCTTGTCCTCTTGCAGGTCGGCGATGACCACCTTGGCGCCCTGCTCGGCGAGCTGCTCCGCGGCTGCGGCGCCGATGCCCGAGGCACCACCGGTGACGATTGCACTGACGTCGGTGAGATCCATAGGCCGGCCAACCTACGCGCCCCACAATCGCCGCACAGAATCCGACCCCCACCGAAATCCAGGGGAAATCCGGCGCCACGCGCCGGATTTTGCACACAGAAGCGCCGTGGCGCGTCAGGTGGGCATGGGGCCGAGCGGAATGCGCGAATCGACGAGTCGACGGGGGGTCGCACCGACGAAGCCACCACCGTCGAGGAACCACCCGCTCACGTCGAGCACGACATGCGCAGGATTGTGTACGTACACACAGATAGAACCGTCGGGCCCGATCGGCGCGACCACGTTGTTGGCGATTCGCTGACCCGCAGCGAAGTTGATGTTCGACGCGGTCGGCTGCTCGCCGCACGGCCACACGGTGGCATACCCCCGGTCGAGTGGATCGACAATGGTCAAGTTCAGCGCGACCGCGATGGCGTCGGTGGGGATTGCCCCCGCCGGCGTGTTTCGTCCGTGGATCTCCACGGTGAGCGGAGCGTCGCGCTCGACACGGCCCGTACGTCCACCGGTCCCGTCACGCGTATCGACGAAGCGCGTCGGCACCGTGTCGACGAACGCGGCGGCCTCCCCACCGTCGAACCAACCGGCGAGATCGACGACCACGTCGGTCGGCACGTGGGCGTACAAACACACCGCTCCGTCATCACCGATGGGCGCGACCACGCCGTTGGCGATCCGCGACCCGGGCGGGAAGTTCACGTTCGACGCCGTC
>JBCBSO010000255.1:0-4018 GCA_039819205.1 Actinomycetota bacterium | reverse complement strand
GACCCCACAGGGATGCAGCGTGACGTGGCCTTGTCCGACAGGATCGACCACGGCGACCGTCAACGCAGCTGCGGTGGCCGAGTCGGGCACCGTCGCGGCGCCGTCGCCGGGTTGGTCGACCGACACGCCACGCACCGGGATGCGCAACGGTTGATCGCGGGTGATCTGCGCACTGCGGCCACCGGTGCCGTCGCGTGAGTCGACGAGACGGAGCGGCACTGCGGCTTCGAAGTCGGCGCCGTCACCACCGGGGAAGTATCCGGCGATGTCGACGACGACGTCGGTGGTCCGGTGCGAGTAGATGCACACGGTGCCGTCGGTACCGACCGGTGCGATCACGCCGTTGGCAATGCGCACGCCCGGCGGGAAGTTGATGTTCGACGCCGTCGGCCGCTCGACACCACACGGCCACACGGTGGCGAATCCCTGTGCGAAGGCATCGACGATCGTCAGGTTGAGCGCGACAGCGGCGACGTCACTCGGCACGGTCGTGGTCCCCCCGCCGGGTAGGTCGAGTTGCTCACCGACCACCGGGAGCCGCAGGATCTTGGGCGGCCCGAGTCGATGACTCGGCGCAAGCGCCAACATCTGTTGGCGCAGCCACAATGCGAACTCGGCCTGGCCGGTCGTAGTGAGGTGGACGCCGTCGGAGAACCAACGGGGTTGCTCCATGCCCGCGCTGGCACCGTCCCAATCGAGGATCGTCAGGTTCGAGTAGCGCCCGGCGGCGGCCTGCAGCGCGGCGTTGGCCGGCCCGTAGTACGAACTCCCGCCGGGACCGTTGCGGATCTCCGCCATCGTCACCCAGGCCACTTGCGACACATCGCGGGCCGCGAGCGCGGCCATCATGGCGTCGATGTCGGCAGCAAACTCGCCGGGCGAGTCGTTGTAGCCCAGCTCGACCACGACGAGATCGAGGCCGCTCGGCAGTGCCCCCGCCGCCTCGACGCCACTGGTCCCTGGACACGATGTCCGAGTGGTGCAACGGCTGCTGACCGCGTCGACGGTCAGCGAGGGGAACGTCCCATCGGTGAGCCGCCGCAGTTCGCTGGAGCTGTCGGTGGCGATACTCGATCCCACCGAATCGCCGATGAACGCAACCGTGCTCGTGGACGTGTCTCGGCGAATCGGTGTGATCGTGAATCCAGGCGACCGCAGGTCGTGGGTGCGCCGAAAATCCCATGCCTGCTCACGGAACGTGTTGCCGTTCGACCCGGTGAGCACGACGTCGTTGAACCAGATGCCATCGAAGTCGCGGTAGCTCGAACTCGCCGCGTCGACCATGTCCACGCCAGTGATCGAGCCGAGTCCGTATTGCGCGGCGAGAACATCGGCGTCGAGGATGCGTGTCCAGCGATGATTCGGGTTGTTCGCGGTGCCGTCGCCGGGGACGTCGTCGACCGGAGGGAACACGCCACCGGCTGTACGTGGCCCGTTCGAGGCCGAGAACTCGGTGGAGGCGATCGATCCGTTCGAGAACGTGCGTACCTGATTGGCCGTGGCCACGATCGCCTGGTCGGTGCGGAAGTCTTCGACCAGACGCGGGGTGCCGTTCGCAGTCGGTCGCGATGCGGATCCGAAGTACACCTGACACGACTGCGTATCGCAGGTCGAGGCGTACGAGTAGCGATCTTGCTGCAACCCGTATGAGCGAGCAGCCACCGCCTGGGCGCGCACGGCGTTGGCGCCGCGGCCACTGCCCGCGTCGGCCCAACTCGCCGAAATCTCCTTGGGCACCACGCCCCGCAGGTAATCCTCGACCTTGACATCGTTGACCACGCGATTGCCGTCACCCGTGGAGCGCACGTCGATGGTTCCCCGGTAGTGGGTGACCGAGCCGCCGGGCTCACACAGCCCCAGCACGTTGGTCGCGCTGGTGCCCGAGTTGTCACCTCCGCTGGTGGAGAACGTCAAAACACCGCTCGCAGTGCCGAGCTTGCTCCACGACACCTGCCCGGTGTCGGAGCTGATGATCGAGCGGGCGCGGTCGGCATCGTTCTGGTTCCACACGCCGTCGGCCGTGAGCCCCTCGGATTGCTGCCAGGCGACCAACTTGCCCTCGGTCTGCGGCCCGAAGTCGCCATCGATGGCGATGGCGTTGTCGTGGTACGCCGACAGGAACGTCTGGATCTGGCGCACCCCATCGCCACCCGCGCCGATCGACAGCGGCCCGTTGGGCACCGTGAGGGCGGTGGCTCCCGGACAGGCACGGGAGTTGCTCCCGAAGACGTCAAACGTGCCTGCCGACGTCTCGACGGCGTACATCGACGCTCGTGTCTGACCGTTCCATTGCACGCCGCCGTTGTGCGAGATGAACCCGACCGTGCCTTGGCTGTCGAGGTCGGTGAGGCGGACGCGAATTCTCCCGCCAGCCGGGACTGAACTGAGCGACGTGCCCCCGTAGTAGTGGTCGAGGATCTGCTGCCACGTCCAGCCCTCGTCGACCGCCCAGCCGTACGCGCCCCATTGGCTCATCCCCCGCCCGTGGCCAAAGCCGATGCCGTCGATCCGGATGGCGATGATGTCGTTGGGCGCAGCGGCCGCACGCTCGGCCGGCGCGGCAACGACCAGCAGCCCAGCGATCAACCCGGCCGCGGCGACGAGCAGGCGGAGCGCACGGGCCGGCATGTCATCAAATCGTAATGTCGCTGTGCGCGGCCGTTCGATCACCACGCGAGAAAGATCGACCGCCTCCCACGCCACCTTGAGCCGTTCTTGACACACGTCACAGCCGCATGCGCGACCGCCAGGGAGCCATGCTGGCGTCGCCGCCGTCCAGACCCGGCCACCTCACGCCTGAAGTCAGGCGGCGACAATCATCACAGCCGCAAGCGCGACCGCCAGGGCGCCATGCTGGCGTCGCCGCCGTCCCAACTCCGCAACCCCGCGCCTGAGGTCAGGCGGCGACAATCATCACAGCCGCAAGCGCGACCGCCAGGGCGCCATGCTGGCGTCGCCGCCGTCCAGACCCGGCCACCTCACGCCTGAAGTCAGGCGGCGACAATCAGTACGGCGGCGACAGTCATCGCGGGACGGCTTCGACGGCGAGGCGGTCGGCGATGTCGTTCATGGGGTCGCCGCTGTGGCCCTTGACCCAGCGGAATCGGACCCGTCCCGCGGGGAGGTCGTCGCGTACGAGGTCGATCAACGGCTGCCAGAGATCGGTATTGGCCACGGGCTGCTTCTTCGAGTTCTTCCACCCATTGCGCTCCCACCGAACCCACCAGCCATCACGGAAACAGTTCACGACATAGGTCGAGTCCGACACGATCTCGACCGGCCGGTCGGGGAGCGTCCGCAGCGCATCGAGAACGGCGTAGATCTCCATCCGTTGGTTCGTGGTCGAGCGTTCGCCGCCGGACCCCGATGGTTCACCCCCAGGGGCAACCGCCCATCCCCATCCGCCCGGACCCGGGTTACCGCTGCAGGCACCGTCGGTGTAAACAACGAGCGGGCTGGTGGCGCTGGGATCTGACACGAAATCGCAGGCTACGACGTCGGTTCGGCGATCGGGATCACTACTTTTGAGGGTCGTGGCGATCCCCTCTCGACGCGCACTGCGTTCGCTGCTCATCGTTGCGGTCGTGGTGGCCGCAACGCTCCCTGCATTGACCGAGCGCGCCCAGCCGGCCGAGGCCGCCCCGTCGGTGTTCGACTTCACCCTCCCCAACCCCGGCCCGCTCGGCCCGATCACGCTCATCGGCGATTCGGTGCTACACGGGCACGGCGCCTACTCGCCGACGCTCCCCGACCAACTCGCCGCCCGCGGGTGGGGTCCGATCCGCTTTCGCGGCGGCGTCGCGATCAGCGCTGGCAACGAGCCCGTACAGAACGAACTGAAAGCCAGCTACTGGATCCAGACCTGGCGGTCGCAGGGGTGGGACGCGCCGGTGGTGATGGTCAACATCGGAGCCAACGACAGCGGCTTCTGCAAGACAAGCATCAGCTGTGCCCGACGAGCGATCATGCATGTGGTCGACACGGTCGGTCCGGGCAAGAAGATCTGGTGGCCGATGAT
>JBCBSO010000254.1:0-6299 GCA_039819205.1 Actinomycetota bacterium | reverse complement strand
GATGGCGGCGTTCGCCGAGCGGGTACGCGCCGACGAGCGAATCACCCCCGTGGTCAACATCGGCATCGGCGGCTCCGATCTCGGCCCGGCGATGGCCACCAAGGCGCTGCAGGCGTTCGCCCACCCACGAATTCGCAGCTCGTTCGTGTCGAACGTCGACGGGCAGGACATCGCCGACGTACTCGCCGGAAGCGAACCGGCCGAGACGATGTTCATCGTCGCATCGAAGACGTTCGGCACGGTCGAGACGCTCACCAATGCGCGTACGGCACGTGACTGGTTGGTCGCGGGTTTGGGCGAGGATGCCGTTGCCGACCACTTCGTGGCGGTGTCGACCAACGCCGAGCGAGTCGCCGACTTCGGCATCGACACGGCCAACATGTTCGGGTTCTGGGACTGGGTGGGTGGCCGCTACTCGGTCGATTCGGCGATCGGGTTGTCGCTCATGGTGGCGATCGGGCCCGATCACTTCCGCGAGTTCCTCGCCGGGTTCCGGAAGATCGACGAGCACTTCACCGAGGCGCCGCTCGGAGCGAACGCGCCGGCCATCCTCGGGCTGATCGGCGTGTGGTACGGCAACGTGCTCGGGTGGTGGACCAAAGCGGTGCTGCCGTACGCCGATGAATTGGCGCGCTTCCCGGCATATCTCCAGCAGCTCGAGATGGAGTCGAACGGGAAGTCGGTCCGCCTCGACGGGACTCGCCTGACCACCGACTCCGGGCCGATCGTGTGGGGCGAACCGGGCACCAACGGGCAACACGCGTTTTACCAGTTGATTCATCAGGGCACGCGCATCGTGCCGTGCGACTTCATCGGGTTCGCCACGCCGCACCATCCGTACCGCCACCACCACGACCTGCTGGTGGCCAACTTGATTGCGCAATCGGAGGCGTTGGCCTTCGGGCGTGACAACACCGACGAGCCGTATCGCAACTTCGAGGGCAATCGACCGAGCGCGGTGATCCTCGCCAACGAACTCACGCCGTCGACGCTCGGCCAGTTGATCGCGTTGTACGAACACATCGTCAACGTGCAAGGGACGATTTGGGGGATCGACAGCTACGACCAATGGGGCGTCGAGCTCGGCAAGGAGCTGGCCAACAACATCACCCCCGAACTCACCGGCGACCCCACCCCCGACCGTCACGACGCCGCCACCAACGCATTGATCAACTGGTACCGCGCCCACCGCTAGCCGAAATCCCGGGGATTTCCAGCGCCACGCGCCGGATTCCGCGAACAGAACAGGCTGGCCGGCAGCGCGGCTGGCGCGGTGCCGTCCAGCACCGTTGTGCAACGGCTCGGAGTAAGGCGCCGCGATACCATACGGGGTATGGAGTTTCCCGACGAAGTGCGTGGTGACGTGACCAACCGGTTGCGACGGTTGGAGGGGCAGATCCGCGGCGTTCAGCGGATGATCGACGACGGCGAGGACTGTCGTGCCGTGATCACCCAGCTGTCGGCGTGCAAGTCGGCGCTCGATCGGGTGAGTTATCGGCTGATCGCTGGCGGCATGCGCCACTGCGCCACCCGACCCGACGGCGACATCGACGTGGACGAGCTGGAGAAGCTGTTCGTGAAGCTCGGTTGACCGGGCCCGCTCGAACTGTTCGCGGAATCAGGCGCGTGGCGCCGGAAATCCCCGGGATTTCGGTGTAGGTGGGTGCCGTGCTCCGACTGAATGTTGGGGGGTCGGGTCGACCAGACTGAGGCCATGCGCGACTACTCGAACATCTACATCGACGGCGCCTGGGTGCCCTCCGACGGCACGGGCACGATCGAGGTGATCAACGCTGGCACCGAACAGGTGATGGGCTCGATTCCCAATGGCGCGGCCAGCGATGTCGACAGGGCGGTCGACGCCGCCCGCCGGGCGTTTGACTCGTGGGCCGGTACGCCGGTCGAGGAGCGCCAGAAGTACATGGTGCGGCTCAACGAGGCGCTGCAGGCGCGCGGCCCCGAGATTGCCGAGGTGATCTCTGGTGAGGTTGGCATGCCGATCACGTGGGCCAACATGATCCAGTCCGGACTGCCTGCGGGCAACATGCAGAGCTACGCCACCCTGCTCGACGATTTCTCGTTCGAGGAGACGATCGGCAACAGCCTGGTCGTGAAGGAACCCGTCGGCGTCGTCGGTGCGATCACGCCGTGGAACTATCCGCTGCACCAGATCGTCTGCAAGCTCGGCGGCGCGCTGGCGGCCGGCTGCACCTTCGTGCTCAAGCCGAGCGAGGTGGCCCCCCTCAACGCCTTCATTCTCGCCGAGATCGTGCACGAGGTCGGGCTGCCCGAAGGTGTGTTCAACCTGGTGAGCGGCACCGGCCCCGAGGTTGGCGCGGCGATCGCCGCGCATCCGGGTGTCGACATGGTCAGCTTCACCGGCTCGACTCGCGCCGGCAAAGCCGTTGCTGCCGAGGCGGCCGGCACCGTCAAGCGTGTGGCGCTCGAGCTTGGTGGCAAGTCGGCCAACATCGTGCTCGACGACGCCGATCTCGCCGACGTGATCCCCAAGGGCGTGTTCGCCTGCTATCTGAACTCGGGACAAACCTGCACGGCACACACGCGCATGCTGGTGCCGCGCAGCCGCTACGACGAGGCGCTGGCCATTGCCGTCGCCACCGCCGAAGGCACGCAGGTCGACGATCCGAGCCAAGAGGGCATGCACCTCGGCCCGTTGATCTCCCAGGCCCAGTGGGACCGCGTCCAGAGCTACATCCAGAAAGGCATCGATGAAGGTGCCGTGGTCGCAGCAGGCGGTCTCGGTAAGCCCGAGGGCAAAGAGACGGGGTACTTCGTCAAGCCGACCGTGCTCGCCGAGGTGACCAACGACATGACGGTCGCCCAAGAGGAGATCTTCGGGCCGGTCTTGTCGATCATTGCGTACGACGACGAGGACGACGCCGTGCGCATCGCTAACGACAGCCTGTACGGCCTGTCGGGCGGCGTGTGGTCGAGCGATCAGGAGCGGGCGATGTCGGTTGCCCGCCGGATGCGCACGGGCATGGTCGACGTCAACGGTGGAGCGTTCAACATCGCGGCGCCGTTCGGCGGCTACAAGCAGTCGGGCTACGGCCGCGAAAACGGCCCCTACGGCATCGAGGAGTTCCTCCAGGTCAAGAGCCTGCAGATGTAGCCCGAGTAGATTCCTCCCGGTGTCTGCGCGGGTGTTGGTTGCCAAGGTCGGCCTCGATGGTCACGATCGCGGCGTCAAGGTGGTCGCTCGCATCCTGCGCGACGCCGGTTTCGAGGTGATCTACACCGGCCTGTTTCAAACCCCTGAGACCGTGGCCGCAGCTGCGGTCGACGAAGACGTCGACCTGATCGGGTTATCAATGCTGTCGGGCGCGCACATGACGCTGGCGCCGCTGGTGGTCGATGCGGTGCGCCAGCGTGGCGCCGACACCCCGGTGGTGGTCGGTGGCATCGTGCCGCCCGACGACGTCGACGAGCTCCAGCGAGCCGGCGTGGCCGACGTGCTCACACCGGGGGCGAGCGCCGACGAGGTCGTCGCGAGCGTCCGTCGCGTTCTCGAACAGCACGCCGATGGATGATCGCCTCGAGCGACTGACCAATCTGCTGGCGTTGCTCCTCGAAACGCCCCAGCCGCTCAGCCTGGTACAGATCGCCGCCGAACTCGACGGACAATACGCCGACGACGAGCGCAACCGGCGCGCCCAGTTCGAACGCGACAAGTCCGCGTTGCGCTCGATCGGTGTACCGATCGAGACCACGATGGTCGATGGCGGGACCTACGCCGGCCAGACGCGCTACCGCATCGATCGCGCCGCCTACGAGCTGGCCGATCTCGACCTCGACGCCGCCGAAATGCGGGCGCTGCAGCTCGCGGTTGCCGCGGTCCACACGGGGTCGAGTGCGGGCGACGAGGCGATCCGCAAGCTCGGTGGGTCGCCGATTGGTACGCCGGTGGCGGTGAGCGCCGTGGTGCCCGATCGCGCCGAACTCCCCGAACTGCGCGTGGCCATCGCCCAGCGCTCGACGATCGAGTTCGGCTATCGGGGGGCGACTCGGCGGGTCGATCCGTGGGGGCTGTTGTTGCGTGGCGGCTTCTGGTACGTGGTCGGCTTCGATCATGATCGGCAGGCCAAGCGAACGTTCCGTGTCGATCGACTCGATCCGCGACGCCCGATGTTCAGCCTCGGCGAGCCGGGCGCATTCGACCGGCCTGGCGACTTCGATCCACGCGATGCGTTTCCCGCCGATCCGAAGCGCATTGGGCATGCGGCCGACGACGACATCGACGCCCGCGTGCACATCGACCGTCCTCGAGCGTCCGGTGTTGTCGGCGAACTGGGGGAACATCGCGTCGAGCACCGCAACGACGATGGATCGGTCGTGGTGCGAGTGCCCGCCGCCAACCGCGATGCGTTCTTGTCGTGGGTGCTCGGGTTGGCGCAGCACGCCGAGGTGCTCGGCCCACCAGACTTGCGCGCCGCGGTGATCGACGCCCTCGACGCGGTGATCGCGGCAGGAGCCAGCAGCCGATGACCACGAAGGCCGAAGCGCGGCTGCGCCGACTCCTAGTGATGTTGCCGTGGCTCATGGAGCGGGGTGCCGTACCCCTCGACGAGGTTGCCGAACGGTTCGACGCCTCGGTTGAGGACATCGAGCACGACCTTGAACTGGTGGCCATGTGTGGGCTTCCGCCATTCGTCGATGAGATGATCGATGTGTTCATCGATGAGGGCACCGTGATGATCGGCGTCCCGAGGTTGTTCACCAGGCCGCTCCGATTGACCGCGCCGGAAGGATTCACCCTGCTTGCTGCGGGACGTGCCGCCCTCCAGCTCCCTGGTGCCGACGACGACGGACCGTTGGCCAGCGGCTTGGCCAAGCTCGCCGATGCGCTGCAGGCGATCGGTCTGGTCGACGACCCCGACAACGACGACACCGCGGGACTGGCACTCGAGCTCGACCGCCCGGCACTCGTCGACGAACTCGCCGAGGCAGTGGCCGCCGCTCGCGAGTTCGAAATCACGTACTACTCGCCGGCCAGCGACGCCACCACGCAACGCCGCGTGGTGCCGCGACATCTGTTCGCCGACGGCGGTCACTGGTACGTGTTGGCCGACGACGATCGCTCGGGTGGTCGTCGCACGTTCCGCATCGATCGCATCGAACATGCCGAAGCGACCGGTCGGCGCGCGCCCGCGAGCGAAGCGCCGGTCGAGCGTCCCGAGTTCTTCGACGACGACGTACCCCGCGCGGTGCTGCGATTGAAGCCGGCCGCGCAGTGGGTGCGCGAGCACTACGCGGTCGACTCGGTGAAACAGCTCTCGCGCAAGCGCATCGAGGTGACGTTGCCGATGAGCAGTGAGCGATGGCTCAGCCGGTTGTTGTTGCGCCTCGGCGCCGGGGCTCAGTGCGTGCGGCCCGCCGACGGTGCCGAGCAGGCCGCCGCGCTCGCCGCCCAGGTGCGAGCGCGCTACGCCGATCGGGCGCCCACCGGCGACTGAGCCCGCACGATGAACGGGTCGAGTTGAGCCATCGACTCGATGCCCAAGTCGGCGAACAACTTGGGGACGATCGCCGCCGTCGCTCGGGCGTCGTGCAACGCATCGTGCGGTTGGTCGAGGGTCACGCCGTAGTACTCGCAGAGATCGCCGAGGCGGTGCGAACGAAGCCGCTCGGGGTCGGTCGCCCGCGATAGCTCGAGCGTGCACAGCGCAGCGTCGGTGGCGCGCAGCAGCACGTGCTGCGCGTCGGGAGGAGCGAACCGGCTGGCGGCACGGATGAACTCGGTGTCGAACGCCGCGTTGTGCGCCGTGACGAGCGCACCATCGACCTGCGCAGCCAACTGCACCAACGCCTCGGCCATCGACGGCGCCCCGCGGAGGGTGGCGCGACGGATGCCGTGAACGTGGCGCGGTCCGAGTCGTTGCCACGGCCACCGCAGCCGGACGTATGACGACCAGGCTTCGGTCTCGGTCGCCTGATCGACGTGGACCACTGCGGCCTGCAGGATCCGGTGACGAGACGCGGCGCCTCGGCAGTGCAACCGAAATTTGAGGGGGTCATGGTGGGTGACAGTCTTGCTGTTCTGCGAAACATATCCTTTTTCCAACATATGGATGATGAGGCGCTGCATGATCTGTTGGAGGTCGCCGAGCAGGTGGCCCACCCGTCCCGCACAACCATTGTGCGGGAAGGTGACCCCGCAGATGGTTTGTTTGTGCTGATTGACGGCAATGCCCAGGTCTCCAAGCATGATGACACGGGCAACACAGTTGATATTGCAACTCTTGGGGCGGGTGATTTTTTTGGTGAAATGGCCTTGCTCG
>JBCBSO010000253.1:0-6311 GCA_039819205.1 Actinomycetota bacterium | reverse complement strand
CGAGGCTCTCCGCGACCGCCTGCGCATGCGGCTCGTCGTCGTCGACGACCAGGACGCGAACCGGAATCTCGGAGAGGTCCGGCGCTTTCTTCTCGGCGGCGGCAGCGGACACGGGCGCGGGACGTTCGGGTCGCGGGTGGTTCGGGACGCGGGCAGTCGAGAGCCGGGCAGTTCGGGCCGGGTCGAATCGCCGACGTTAGCGGCTGCGTCGGCGGGCGTCCACGCGAGGGCCGACCAGACCGTGCGCATTCGGTCCCCATCCCCTCATCGCGAACGGCGTGCGCGACGGAACTCGCCGGGCGTCACGTCAGTCGCCTGCTTGAACGCCCTGCCGAAGCGGCCGCTGTGGGCGAAGCCGACACGTCGACTGATCGTCGTGATCGGCAGGTCGGTCTCGGTAAGCAGCGTCCGGGCGGCCGCAATCCGCACACGGTGAATCTCGGCCATCGGCGATCGCCCGAGCCAACGCTGCGTGCTGCTCGGTCGACTCGCCCACGATCTTGTCGACCTCGGTGCGGTTGACGTCGTCGGACAACATCGAGGCCAGGTCGTCGCTCTGGAAGAGCCGGCCGAGCACCTTGCCGTACACCTCGACGAGCAACGGGTTGCACGACGCGCGAGCGATCGCGGCGTGAAACTCGCGGTCGAGCTCGCGGAACTCGCCGAGCGTCATTTCGACGTCGAAGCGGTCGGCGATCGATCGGATCTCGCTGCGCTGTGCGGGGTCGGCACGCTCTGCGGCCAACTCGATGATCGGGATCTCGAGCAGCCGACGGGTTTCGAACAGCTGGCGCACGAACTCTTTGCGGTCGTCGCCGTGGTCCAATGTGAGATCGGGCAAACGTTCGACGACGTACGACCGATTCCCCCGTCGTTCGATCACGCCGAGCGAGAGCAAGCCCTGCATCGCCTCACGGACCGACGTACGAGCGACACCGAACTGTTCAGAGAGGGCCCGCTCGGATGGCACACGACCTCCTGGTTCGATCGCGCCGGTGACGATCTTGTCCAGCAGCTGATCACGGATCTGGGAACTCAATGTCTCCCGCGTGATCGGCTCGAATGTCGTCATGGTGCTCCTCGTCGGTCGCCCTCGGGGTCGAGCGGGACACGGACGGCCTGATGATCAGACCATCGGTCCGTTCTGCGGGCACAGCGTATCGAAGTTGCCGAATCCACCGCGACGATCTGCGTCACAGCGTGGTGAGACGGCCACGCAGCGACCGACTCGGGCGCCCATGGTCAGACCATCAGACCTTTGCTAGGTTGCCGGCTCATGGCGTACCCCAACACGTTGATCTTCGTCGACTTTCCGTCGACCGATCCCGAGGCGTCTGCGGAGTTCTATGCCGCGGTGTTCGGCTGGGAGGTCGAGCCGCGACCCGCCGGTGTGTTCCACCGCATCGTGCCCGGACAGAACTTCCAAGTCGACGACGGTTCGCAAGGTCCGACCGGCAACCTGCACATGGGGATCTTCAATGCGGCCAATGCCCGGCCGCACCCCGACCCCGACGGCGCCGACCCACGCTCACCCTCCGACGGCGGCCACACCGTGCGCACCTGGATCCTGGTCAGCGACGACGACGACATGGACCGCATCCTCAACGAAGCGGTCTCGCGCGGCGCCGAGCTGTTGTGGCGCGATCACTACTGGGCCGAGTTCAACGGGTTCAACTCGGCGTTCAAGGACCCGTGGGGCAACACGCTCGTGTTGTGGGGCAAGGCCGGCGACAACCCCGAGATTCCCGAGGGATTCACCGATGAGTGACACCGAGACCACGACCGACACGACCAGCGAGTCCAGCCCGCAGCCGCTGCACGCCCTGCGGCCGACGTCGCCACGTTGGACCCACATCGCGCTGCGCGTCGCCGACATCGACAAATCGATCTCGTTCTACACCGAGTACACGCCACTCGAGTTGCTGGAACGGCGCGAGGATGCCGACGGCTACGGCGCGTGGCTCGGCCACTCCGAAACCGGCGATCATCCCTTCATCCTCGTACTGGCCAACTTCTTCCCCGACAAAGACCCATTCGCCGAGCATCCGATCACCTCACTCGGCGCGTTCAACCACATCGGCATCGAGCTGCCCGAACGCAGCGACATCGACGACCTCGCGGCTCGTGGTGCGGCCGCCGGTTGCCTGGCGATGCCGGCCACCGACATGCCACCGCCGATCGGGTACATCTGCATGCTCAATGATCCCGACGGCAACCTCGTGGAGTTCTCCCACGACCAGGGTGTGTACGAAAAGGCCCGCGAAGTCTGGGGTTGAGCGGAGACTTGAGCGCTACGCGCCGCTGATGCGGTAGCTGAACTCGTAGGTACCGGGGGCGATCCGGTACCGATCGAGTACGTCGGGTCCACAACTGGCGGTGCCCAGTCCGCGGTGCGCAACGTCGAGATGCACGATGGTGCGCGGTGCTGCACGCAGGTCGGTCTCGTGTGCTGCGGCGTACAGGTCGGCGGTGCGGTATCGAGTCGCAGACATGTGCAGCGCGGCCGGATCGATCGCCTCGATGCGCACTCGGTTACCGGCGGAGTCGTGCAGCTCCATCCACCGGCAGTCGGTGCGCAAGCCGAACTCCTGGGGCACCAGATAGGGCGGATCATCGAGCGTCCGATCGAAGGTGCCGAGCACCGCACCCCGGTTGCGGTCGGGATAGTTCTCGAGCGGCCCGCGGCCGAACCACCGCCAGCGGTCGAAGCGGCGCGGCAACTCGATCGTCACGCCGATGCGCGGCAGGTCGCCGAGCTCGGTCGGCACGACCACGTGGTGGCGATGCACCTCGCTGCCGTCGTCGAGAACATCGACGTCGTGGTGATGTTCGACGAGCTCGTCTGCTGGCAGCCGGTCGATGCCGAGTGCACGCCACTGCCGCAATGCGTCGCTCCCGCCGTCGAAGTCGACGTCCATCAGCTTGAACCCGTCGTTGTCCACCGGAGCGCGGAAGATCGTCAACCCCGGGGCGATGCTCGACAGCCCGTTCTGTTCGCGGAATCCGGCGCGTGGCGCCTGGAATCCCCGGTTTTTCGGTGGAGCGGTGAGGGTGATCTGGTCCCAGGCGACGAGGTGGCCGGCGGGGGCCCACGGTGTGGCCCGTCGCTGGCACCACCGCACGGTGAGCTGGGCATCGGGTTCCGACGGCGCCACCGGCATCGGTACCTCGACGGTTGTGCCGGGCGCAACCCGGCCCACGTCGAGCGGTCCGCTGTCGACGACCTCACCGCCAACGAGCAGCTGCCACTCGCCGCGCAGGTCGTCGATCGACGTGAAGCTGCGCCGACTCGTGATCGCCAACGTTCCACGTTTGGCGGCACGCACGGCGACGGGACGATGCACCCACGCCACCTCTTGCATCGCGGGGTGTGGTTGGAGGTCGGCCGACATCAGTCCGTCGGCGACGAAGTTGCCGTCGTGGATCTCCTCGCCGAACTGACCGCCGTACGCGAACCCACGCTTCCCGTTGGGAAGACGGGTGAGGATGCCGTGATCCTTCCACTCCCAGATGAACCCACCCTGCAGGTGCGGGCTGGCGTCGATCGCGTCCCAGTAGTCGGCGAGCGAGCCATTGGAGTTGCCCATCGCGTGGCTGTACTCGCACATGATCAGCGGGCGCGGGCCGTCGTAGGCGGCGATCGACTCGATGGTCGGATACATCGGGCACACGAGGTCGGTCGCCGGCAGACCACCGTCGACCCAGTTGGTGTGAAACACCGCCGGCTCGTAGTGCAGTGGCCGAGACGGGTCGGCGGCACGCACCCAACCGGCGGCGGCATCGTGGTTGGCGCCGTAGCCGGCCTCGTTGCCCAACGACACACGATCACGCTCGGATGGTTGCGGTCGCGCTCCACCATGCGGGCGATGCGCGCCAGCCAGGCCGAGCGATACCGCGGATCGTCGCACAGGCTCGTGTTGTAGGCGTGGGCCTCGACGTTGGCTTCATCGATCACGTACATCCCGACCTCGTCGCACAGATCGAGCAGCTGCGGGTCGTTCGGGTAGTGAGCGCAGCGCAGGGCGGTGATGTTCGCCCGGCGCATCGCCAAGATGTCGTTGCGCATGTCGTCGACGGTCACCGCCTTGCCGCGCGTCGGGTGGTGATCGTGGCGGTTCACACCGAACACCCAGATGCGCTCGCCGTTCACCAAGAGCGACCCGTCGCGCACTTCGACGCGCCGGAATCCGACCAGCGTCTCGACCGTGTCGACCACTCGATCGCGTTCATCGCGCAGCTCGGCCACCAGCCGATAGCGGGTGGGCGATTCGGCCGACCACGGCTGGGCATCGGTGACAGTGTGCTCGGTGCGCGCCGTGTGTCCCGTGAACAGATACGGCCGGGCATGCCGCCGCGGCACCGGCGCGTCGGCGCGTGATACGACCCTTCCGCGGATCGTCTCCACCCGCGTTCGTACCCGGTAGCGCGCTTCACCGTCGGCGACACCGGCGACCGTCGTCCGCACCTCGGCGCGGCCCTCGCCGTCGGGGGTGTAGTCCACACGGGCGTCGACATCGAGCAGCCGCACGGTGGGCCGCGCCTCGACGTACACCTCACGGTGCAGCCCCGCCATCCACCACTGGTCTTGATCCTCGACGTAGCTGTGCGCGGAGAACTTGACCACCACGACCGCCAACTCGTTCTGCCCCGCCACGACGTGGTCGGTGATGTCGTACTCGCTGGCCAGGCGGCTGTCGGTGCCGTACCCGCAGAACGCGCCGTTGACGTACACGGCATGGACGCTCTCGGCACCACCGACGTGCAGGATCACGTCGTCGGCGAGCCAGCGCGCAGCAACCGAGAACGAACGGCGATACACACCGGTCGGGTTGCTCTCGGGGAGTTGCGGCGGCGGGCCGGCGAAGGGCATCTGCACGTTGGTGTAGATCGGCGGATCGCTCGGGTCGTGCAGCGTCCAATTGGCCGGCACGGGCATCGTCGTCCAGCCTCGGCGCTCGGCGAGTTCGGCGGTGGTCCCCCGCACCGCCGAGGCCGGAACGTCGTCGGGGCGGTCGTAGCGGCGGAACACCCATCGCCCGTCGAGGCGACGCCGGCGGCGTGGCAGTGCGGCGCGCGGCGGGCGCATCGGGAGACGACCGATCGACACCGTTTCGGGATCAGCCCACGGCCGCGTGGCACCGATGGTCGGAAGCATGGCCGGGGAACTTACAGAACAGCGGGGGTCGGGCCGGAGGCGCTCAGGCGCCGTCGTGGACCCACACAGCGGAATCCATCGGCATGATCCCGCTCTCCCAGATCCAGTCCATTGCCGGCACACTCACCCGCACGCAACCGTGCGATGCCGGATAGTTGGGAATGCTGTTCGATCCGTGCACGGCGACGCCACCGACGAAGTACTTCGGTCGGTAGATCTGGCCGAGGTCACCTTCCCACCAGCCGTCGGGGCGTTGGCGGTTCACGGCATGCAAACCGCTGGGGGTGATCGATACGCCCGAGATGATCTCGCCTGGGGTGTTCTGGTCGGCTTCGGTGTACGGCTGGCCATCGCCGGTCGACGTGTTGAGGATCCACTCCGTGCGACCGTCGATCACGAAGTACAGCAGCTGCTTGGATTTGTCGACCTCGATGAGCGTGCCGCCATTGGCCCGACCGTGCGGGCGCAGATCGATGGTCGACAACGCTTGCGCTGTCCGTTCATCGACACGTCCATCGGCCTCGAAGCCCATGTACTTCTCAAAGGCCATCACCGCCTGGCGGGTGGTCAAGCCGTAGTCGCCGTCGACCCCCGACACCCAAAATCCAAGCTCGAGCAGACGCCACTGCAGCCGGCTCGCCTCGTCGCCGCTGTTGGTCCCAATGGCCGCAAGCGGCGGGTCCATCAGAGCAACCGGCTCGATGGCCGGCGGCATCGTGGTGGGGGGAGCGGCGGTGGTGGTCGGCGCAGCCGTGGTGGTGGGCGCTGCCGTCGTCGTTGGGGCAGCAGTGGTGGTGGGGGCGATGGTGGTGGTCGTGGGGGCGATGGTGGTCGGTGCCGCAGCCGCCCCTTCACCGCCGGTGCCGCTGTTCATCGCCGTCGAGCAACCCACCAGCAGCACGGCGCCGAGCGCGACGGCGGCGCCGATCAGCGCATGGTTGCGCTCGTGACGATCGTCGGCATCCCCAGCCACGTCGCGAGAGGCTACTGCCACAATTGGTGGCTATGACGGAACGTGTGCGGTTCCGTCGGCAGGGAGGTCGGGTCGAACCGACCTACCAGCGTGTCGGACGAGGGACGTTCGACGGGGTCGAGATCGCATCGATCGTCGCCTGGATGGCCCGCACGCTGGGCCTTGCCGCGCCCGGCGAACGTC
>JBCBSO010000252.1:0-6326 GCA_039819205.1 Actinomycetota bacterium | reverse complement strand
GAACACTTGCGCGCCGCGCCGATCGGAATCGGTGATGACCTGCAGGACGCGGAGCGTACGACTGCCCGCCACTACATCTCGCATCTCGGCTCCAGTGCGGGTCACGGCGCGTACCAAGGTTGATCGGACGAAGACAGTTCCGCGAGGAGGCGCTGGTCGGCCGCGAACATGTCGCGCAATCGGCGTTCCGTACGCGGCGCCAGGACCAAGTCCGTCTCATCGACAGTCGTTTTGGGCATGCGCCGTTTCAGCCGTCGACGCGCCCGCTTCGGGAGGAGTTTGGCCGTCGCGCGGAGCACACGAGGCGTCGAGCGGTGTCGCTGCGGCGCTCCGCCAGGAGCAACGTTAAGACGTTGAAGCGTTCGGTCGAGGTGATAGAAGTCCGGGTCAGCCCCGATATGTGATGCGATCGATCGCAGGACTCCAGTTTGATCGGCGGCGAGATCTTCGATCCGTGCTATGTGGACTTGCTCAGCGTCGAAGTACTCGAGATACGTTCGCAGTTGCACGCCGTAGCAGCTGATGTCCGTATACCAGTCGTTGCGGCTGCAGAACGCATCGAACGAACCCTCGGTCGTGCCGAGCCGGAGCCGCATGAGGTAGTGCGACCGCAGCCGCGCCATTGGGTCACGCACGAGGTATACGAGTTGCGCGGCTGGCGCGGACGCATGGATTCTTCTTGGCACACCGGGGAACGCAGCTTGACGTGAGTACACGGTCGATGCTTCGCCGGCGATCTGGCCCGGTCGCGACGCAACGAACAAGGAGCGATACTTGGAAGTGTCGGCAAAGTCACCTCGCCCGGTGAAGTGGGCGGGCTCTTTCGGATCGGTTACGAAGACCTCGGGGTGTTGCCCAAGGTAGCTGGCGAGGCTTGTTGTCCCCGCCTTGGCCGCACCAATGATGATGAAGTCAGGGCCGGCAGGCGACAGGCTAGAAGAGTTCGACATCGCCCATCACGAGAGCCCAATTGATCGCGGGCGGCGGCGCCATGGAATTCGCTTCGCGCCAGGTCAATAGTGGTCCGCCCGCGGGGTAAGGCGCGAAGCCGGCTGTGCTGCCGTATCGACCGAGCCGCAGCGCATGTGTGGCGCGACTCGACTGCAGCCAATCGTCAATGGATCGCGGTGAGGGAGGACGCTCGCCGAAGCTGTCGAGCAGGACCAACTCTCTCGACTGCCCGCGGCGACGGCACCGCACGATCGCAACGCCGTCCCCCGAGTACGGGATCGCGCGGTAACCGAGAACCGCCGAGCCATACCGCCATCGCACGAACTCCGTCGTTCGGTTCGTGCACACGCTACGGACTCCGGTCCTTCCGGTCGGGCCGCCTAGGTCCCCGTCGAGTTTTTCTGCAACCGGATCACCCAAATGAAGCGGCTCCGGCCAATGGGACGCACCGGTCCGCGATCGTACAACCGTCCAGGCAGCCATCGGGCTTGCTAGCCGGATCCCGACTGGAAGCCGACCCACCTCCTTCCAACCCATCTTGAGATAGCCGGGGCGACTCTTGTCGTTGGGGGTGTTAAAAACGAAGGCGACGCCGTCATCCTTCACAACGTCGAGGCCGTGGAGGGTCATTGCCGTGAAGAGACCCCTGCCCTGGTAGTCGGGGTGAGTAGCTGTGTCGACGGCCCTCACAGCGCGCAGCACCTCGTCGTCACGCACAAACTCCCAGCGCATGAACGCCCGCAGGCCGACGACCTTGCCGCCGTCGGTCGCCACCCACATGTAGCTCGGACCGAACGCATTCTGGTCGTGCTTCCATGAGAACAACTCATCGAAACGCGAATCATCGCCCCAGCCGAGCGAGGCCCGGCACAACTCAAGGATCGCGGGTCGGTCATCCGGGGTCGCGTCTCGGATGTCGAGCCCCTTGGGCAGCGGGCGTCGCCGTCGCGGAATCACCGGTTCGGGCGAGGTAGCGGCCGCCTCAGGGGCAAGAGCGGCATAAGCGGCCTCGATACGTGCAACTGCACTGACGACATCAAAATCGACGGCACGCTCGGAGGCAGCACGGGCAAGGGCTTCGCGCAGCTCGGGAGCGGTGACTACACGCTCGATTGCGTGGGCCAGCGACGCGGCGTCACTAGGTGGCACGAGCAGGGCGGTCTTGCCGTCGACCAGCTCCTCGCCGACGCCGCCGACATCGGTCGCCACTACGGGCAGGCCAAGCGCGAGCGCTTCCATCAACGCCACCGGAAGCCCTTCCCACCGCGACGCAAGTGTGAACACATCGCACGCGCCCATCACACTCGTCGCATCGTTGCGAAAGCCAGTGAGGATCACGCGCTCCTGCAGGCCCAGTTCATTGCGCAGCTCGCAGGTCTCGCTTTCCTGCGGGCCTTGGCCGACGGCGACGAGTCGGACCGGAACGTCACGGTCAGCGAGCAGGCGCGCCGCCTGCAGCAGGTTCGGATAATCCTTCTGCGGGCGGAAGTTGGCGACCGTGCCCACGACTAGCTCGTCGGAGCCGATGCCGAGCTCGTTGCGGATCCGCCCTCGATGCGCCGCGGCTGCTGCGACACTGGCGACATCGATGCCGTGTTGGAGCGTCTCGGCGCGCTTCGCCACGGGGCCGCACATCGACCTGCGTACCTCGTCGGTGACGGTGAATGTCACGTCGTCGAAGCGCGACGTGACGGCGTTGAGCGCACGGGTTGGCCCGCGGTGCGTGGACCACTGGTTGTGCTCGGTGCTTACCAGCCTCGGACGGTCGGCGCGGGGCATCGTGAGCACTGCAAGGCGAGCCACCGAGCCCGGCAGTGGTGAGTGCACATGGACGATGTCCCACTCACAATCACGAATGAGGTTCATGAGACGCGATGGCCACCGCAAGTCGGTGCGGGTACGGCTCATGCAGTACGTGCGAACACCCGCCTGCTCAAGTTCCTCCGCCAGGTGATCCTTGTACGGCAACACGAACGCACACGCGATGTCGAAGCGACTGCGGTCGTGAGCACGAGCCGCTGCGCAGAGCAGCCGTTCAGCTCCACCCGGGCCGAGACCCTTTATCACCCATAGAACCCGTGCCGGCACGGCGCCGAGAGTACCGGCTGCCAGCGGACGTGCGGGGCTCCCGGATGAGTCCGAAGTTGCGCCGCTATCTCGCGTCCGCTCCCGACCGAACGAACCGGCGGCAGTCGCGGCGGGCTTCGAAGCCGTAGTCGTCGAAGCCGCTGCGGTTGCACTCACTCCGATCGACCGGGTCGCGAGGAGCGGCATCCGGGTCGCGGATATCGAAGCCGGTCTCGACGAATCGGCGACACTGCTCGCGGTTGGAGAATCCGAAGTCAGCCCAAGCGCGGCCACGACAGTCACGGCGCTCATCAGGACCGGCCGGCGCGACCTCGAATGGCGTCCAATCAAAGTCCCAGTTGCGCTCGCCGCCTAACGCAAGCCGGACCTCGACCAGCTCGCCGGCAGAGACATCGAGCGTGACCGGGCTGGCAGGGCACTCGGGGACAGCTCGCCCATCGACGCAGACACCTGGATGAATCACGTCGCCGATCACGACGGGGTGCGGGTCCTCCCCTGCCGTTGCGCCATCGACACGGACCTCGAAGAAGGCGAGTGTGTTCGTCGTATTGACGAACTCGAGCTGGACCGTGCCCGGCCCCTGCCCCACCTCGTTCACATGGGGCAGCCCGGCAGCGCGATTGGCATCGTTGGTCGACGAGAAGTCATAGGCCGAGGCAGACCTGGGCGCGGCCACCAGCACGGCTGCGGTGACGGCCGCCGTCAACACAATCGAGCGAGCGATGGTCATAGCTGATCTCCTTTGAGCGTGCCCATGGGAAGCGTACGACAACCCGCACCGAGGTCAGCCGAACTCCACGCGGCACAGCGGAACCGGTCGGACGGACAACGTCGGTGGCAAGCTGGCGCAGTGCGACTCGCAGCGAAGCGGATCCTCGGTCTTGCCGATCGTGTCGTTCCGACCAGGAACGGCGTGACGATCCTCATCTACCACCGCGTCGGCGGCGGCTCCGGAGGCGAGGTCGACCTCGACGTCGACGAGTTCCGCCGCCATCTCGCGCATCTCCGCTCGACGCATCGGGTCGTGCCAATCGAGAAGGCTGCAGCGGCACTGACGAACAGCAACGGAGAGCGTGACGAGAGCCGGAACTCGAGTGTGGTCGTCACGTTCGACGACGGCACGGCCGACTTTGTCGAGCACGCATTGCCATTGCTGACCGAGTACGAGATCCCTGCGACGCTGTACGTCGCAACCCAGTTCGTGGAGTCGGGTGAGCCGTTCCCTTGGGACGCTCCGCCGGCGAGTTGGGGTGGACTGAGCGAGGCCCTCTCGACGGGACTCGTGACAATCGGCTCACACACGCACTCACATGCGTTGCTCGACCGGTCGGAGCCCGGCGAGATCGCTGACGAACTGGATCGCTCGATCGATCTGATTCAGGAGCGTCTGGGGGTCAACCCCGTCCACTTCGCGTACCCGAAAGCACTGCCGGGCTCATCAGCCGCGGAGGGCGAAGTGCGCCGAAGGTTCACAACCGCAGCGCTCGCCCGCAGCCGAGTCAACGTCGCGGGGCAGACCGATCCTCACAGACTCTGGCGCACCCCGATCCAACGAAGCGACGGGTTCGAGTTCTTCGCTGCGAAGGCGGCAGGCGGGATGCGCCTCGAGGGTGAGCTGAGAGATCTCGTCGCACGCGTTCGCTATCGAAACGCCACACGGTGAGCACCTCGATCGACGGGCAGTCGGCGTTGTGAACGACCAGGCCAACAGTTCTGACGACGAGCTTCGGGTGCTGCTCGTGACGAAGGGACTCGACCTTGGTGGTATCGAACGCGTCGTTACCGACCTGGCCATCGGCTTGTCGGCCCGCGGTGTCGATGTCGAAGTGGCATTGGTGAACTCGACGCGCGACCGACTTGCGCCGCCGGTCGAGTCTGCCGGAGTGACAATTCATCGGCTCGACGGGTCCGACCGCATCGGCGCTCCCGCCGCCCGACGCTTCGCAGCGCTCACGCGACGTTCCGACCTCGACGTCGTCCATGTCCACGGCCCACTCCCCGCTGCGATCGCCCGGCTAGCGAAGCGCTCCTCGACCGACGGCGCACGGCTCGTCACCACCGCCCACACGCCATGGACCTCACTTCATCCGGCAACTCGGGCGGCGTGGTGGGCGACCATGCGACGCGACGACGCCATCGTCGCCGTCTCTTCGGCAACGGCTGCGACGCTTCCCGGTTCCTCCCGCCGGCGCGCCGTGGTGATCCCGCACGGCATCGACCCAAAACGCATCGATGCAGCCCGCCAACAGGTACTCGACAGAGGCGAGCACAGGGATGTAGCGCACGAGAGCGCAGCCACCACACAAACCATCACCGCGGTCGCCGTGGCCAGCCACCGCGATGCCAAGAACTACCCGAACCTGCTGCAATCGGTCCGAGCCGCGAACGAGGCAGGGGCCGATGTGCGGCTGGTGGCGATCGGTGACGGCCCAAACCTCGACGAGCACCAGCTGCTGGCGCACACGCTAGGAATCGGCGACCGAGTCGAATTCCGGCCGAGCACCGACGACGCGCTGGTGGAGATCGCTGGCAGCGATGTTCTCGTCGTGGCCAGCGACTACGAGGGGCAACCGATCGTCGTCGCAGAAGCACTCGCCCTGGGCGTGCCGGTCGTATCGACGGCCGTCGGACGAGCACCAGAGATGGTCAGCCGGCGCGTCGGGCGGATCGTTCCACCCGGCGATCCGGCTGCGTTGGGTAGCGCTATTGCCGAACTCGCCGCCGACCCGCAGCTACGAGCGAACATGGCCAGGGCGGCCCGTACCCAAAGGGCGGCGTGGACGCTCGATGACGTGATCGATGCACACCTCGATCTGTACGCAGAGGTGCTCCATGAGCGGGCGGACCCTGGCAACTAACGTTGCCTGTGATGCGAGTCCTTGTCACCGGCGCGGCCGGGTTCATCGGCTCCCATGTCGCCGAGCGCCTCATCGCCGATGGCCATGAGGTGACCGGCATCGATGATCTCTCTACCGGCGACCTCGCCAACCTTGCGGACGCATCTAACGTGCGACTCGTCCAAGGCTCGATCCTCGACCCGGACGAGCTCGGCGACGCGATCGCGGCCGCCGACGCCGTCGTGCACCTCGCCGCCCGTCCATCGGTGCCACGGTCGATCGAGAACCCAGTGGCGAGCCACGAGGCCAACGCCACTGGGACGCTACGAGTGCTGGAGGCGGCGCGTGCCGTCGGCGACGTTCACGTCATCACTGCGTCGTCGAGTTCGGTGTACGGCGCAAACCCAACGCTCCCAAAGCACGAGGGACTTGTTCCGCAGCCCATGAGCC
>JBCBSO010000251.1:0-6338 GCA_039819205.1 Actinomycetota bacterium | reverse complement strand
CACCAAAACGCGCGACGAGTGGTGCGAACTGATGGAACACACCGACGTGTGTTTCGCCCCGGTGCTCACGATGGGCGATGCCGCCCAGCACCCGCATAACGTCGCCCGCTCGACCTTTGTCGACGTCGACGGCGCGATGCAGCCGGCGCCGGCACCGCGCTTTAGCCGCAGCGCACCGCGGCTTGATCAGCGCCCAGCACACGCTGGCGAGCACACCCGCAAGATCCTGACCGACTGGGGTCTTCCCGCCGACCGCATCGATGCCCTCCTCGACTCGGGCGCGGCGGCGCAGGCGTAGAGCGGTCGAGGTCGACACTCCGGAGGGTCACGCTCGTGTCACAGATCGACGCCGCCGAGCACTACCGCCGTTCGGTGGAGCGCGTGATCGCACTGATCGACGACCACGGCTCCGACGCAATCGACGCGCCGGTGCGTGCGTGTCCGGGGTGGTCGGTTGGAGATGTACTCCGACACGTGGTTGGTCTCACGAGCGATGTGGTGCGATCGCACGTGGACGGGTACGCAGGACCGGAATGGACGGAGAACCAGATCGCCCAGCGTCGCGGTATGACCTGGCCCGCACTGCGTGCGGAGTGGCTCGCCGACTTGCCGGCCATGGTGGCGATCAATCGTGATCTTGCTGGATCCAGCCTTCCTGAGATGATCGAGCATGTGATGGGCCCTGTGCCCAAAGTCGCGTTCGAACAGGCCTTCACCGTCGATCTCGTGCAACACGAGCTCGACGTGCGCGCCGCGCTCGGCGCCCCGCGTACTGTCGACACAGACACCGATCAGCTCGTGGCGAGCGCACAGATCTCAACCCTGCGCGGTGTCTTCGCCGTGAGCGAGCTCCCCACGGTGCATCTTGTGGCACGCGATGTTGGACGAACGTGGCCGATCGGTCGCAATGAGCCGGTGGCCATGCTGCACGTGTCGTTGTTCGAGTTGCTGCGGACGATCGGGGGCCGGCGGACCGTCGACGAAATCCGCAATTCGTCATGGTCTGGCGACCCAAGCTCGGTTGTCGAGTACCTCGTTGTGCCGTTCTTCTCGGCGCCCGCATCATCACTCGGCGAGCGCGCCTAACCGACCGTGTCCTGTCCGAGGCGGAACCCGACAGACTGTTCGTGTGGCCACGCTGGTGACGTTTCATGCCCATCCCGACGATGAGGTTCTCGGCACCGGAGGGGTGATCGCCCGCGCCGCCGACGAGGGTCATCGCGTGGTGTTGGTGGTGGCCACGGGAGGAGAGTACGGCGAGGTCCCCGACGATCTCGGCGAGCAGAGCCTGGCCGATCGCCGTCACGACGAACTGAAGGCGTCGGCCGCGGTGCTGGGGATCGACGAGGTGGTGTGGCTTGGCTATCACGACTCGGGAATGACCGGCTGGGACGGCAACAAGAACCAGGCGTCGTTCCTGCAAGCCGACACCGACACCGCCGCGCAGCGACTTCTCGACGTGATCGACCGGGTTGAGGCCGACGTGTTGACGATCTACGACTGGCACGGCGGCTACGGACATCCCGATCACATCAAGGTGCACGATGTCGGCGTGGCGGCTGCGCAGCAACGCCCTGATCTGCGGGTGCTCGAGGCGACGTTCAACCGCGATGCGATGGCCTCGATGATGGCCAGCGCAGCTGAGGACGGCATGGAGATGACCAACGACGAGGGCGAACGTATGGACCCGAACGGTCCGGCCGACGACGGCAACCCGATGGGCACTCCGGAGGCCGAACTCACCTTGGCCGTCGACGTCGGTCCATGGACCGAGCGCAAGCGCGAGGCGCTGCGTTGTCATCGCAGCCAGATCACCGACACGTCGATGCTGCTCGAGATGCCCGACGATGCCTTTGCGATGGCGTTCGGCACCGAGTGGTTCATCGAGCACGATGCCAAGCCGCCGCTGCGCGCTGGATGGATCTTCGACCCCCCGTCGTAGATGACCACGGTCCGCGTCCTGGCCCTGGCGCGAGACCACAATGAGTTGATGCCTTCACGTCGTCGTAGGAACTCGTCGCGATCCGTCCGTGCTGCAGCTGGACTGGTCGTGGTTGGTGCCCTCGTCGCTGCCGCATGCGGTGGGGACGACGACGGAGCCGGCACCGTGCCGTCGGTGACCCTGATTTCGACTACCACGGCTGCGCCGACGACGGCGGCACCGGTGGAGACAGAGGGGACCCCTGCGCCGACCGCCGCAGCGCCGACCACCGAGGCGGTTGTCGTGGAGACCACGACGGCGTCCACGATGCCGTCCACCACGCCGCCCACCACGGCGGCGAACCCGGCGGTCGATGCGCTGGTGCTGTCGCCGACCGGCGTGGGGCAGGCCGAGTTCGGCGCTGACCCCGACGGCGTGATCGGCTACGTCAGCTCGTTCCTCGGTGAACCGACCAACGACACCGGCTGGATCGACCCGTTGACCATTGGCGCTTGTCCGGGGACCGAGATCCGGCTGGTCTCATGGGGCGCGCTGACGTTGCAGTTCGGCGATGCGTCGGGCGTGGTGCAAGGGCGTCGTCACCTCTACGCCTATCAGTACGGGATCGATGGCGAGTTGGGTGCCGAACCCGTCGGATTGACGACGAGCGAGGGGATCACCGTCGGGTCGTCGGTGTTCGATCTCGGTGCGGCCTACCCGGGGGTGGTGCTCAATCCCGAAGACGACTTCGTGGCGCCCAACTTCTACGTCAATGACAACCTGCGCGGATTCCTCACCGGCCTGGCTGACGACTCGGTGGTCACGGTGATCCTCGGCGGCATCGGCTGCGGGGAGTAGCCGGCGAGCCGTGCAAGGCCTGCTCGACCTCCACGAGGGCATCGGCTGGTTCCTGATCGTGTCGAACGCCGTTGTCGGAACGTGGGCGCTGCTGGCCTATTGGCAACCTCGTTTACGTGTTCGTGTGCTGTGGTGGTGCATCGCTGCAGCACAGTTGTCGACGTTCGCCGTCGCCATCGTCGGCGTGCTCCTCGTCAACCGGTACGACCTCGAGCTCGACGACTTCCACGCGCTGTACGGGTTCAGCGCAATCGTGGCCGTCGGCATCCTTTACGCCTACCGCAACAGCCCGTTCGTGCGCGGCAAGGAGCATTTGCTCTACGGATTCGGCAGCCTGTTCATCATGGGTCTCGGTATCCGCAACCTCTTCCTCGGCTGACATGCGCCTGATATGGCTGCTCGTCGGGCTGTTGTGTGTTGCGCTCGGCTCGATCGGCATCATCATTCCGGGGCTTCCGACCACGGTGTTCTTCATCGCTGCGGCGGCTGCGTTCACCCGGTCGAGCCCGCGCCTCGAAGCCTGGGTGCTGAACCTGCCGACGATCGGTCCAGCGGTGCGCGACTACCGAGACGGCAAGGGCATGCCCCAAGGGGCGAAGGTGCTGGCGATCACCATGATGGTGGTGTTCGCCGGCCTCAGTGCGTGGTTGGTCGGTACGTGGTGGTTCGCGATATTGATCGGTGTGTTGATCGTGATCGGGATCGCGGTGATCCTTCGGGTGCCGACCAAACGCCCCGCGGCGGAGTAGTGCGCGGTCGAGACGCCTTCGGGTGCGTCAGATGCTGTCAGCTGAAGGTCATGGCGATGAGGGCCGTGACCGTCTCGAACCCGACCACATCGGCGATGCGTTGCGAGCCGAGGTTGTCGTCGTTGTGGTTGTAGTAGGGCACGCGCCCTGCCGACTGGAGGCGCCTGGCGATGTGCGAGACCGCCGCGGCGCCGAGACGGCGGCCGCGATGTTCCGGATGGGTGAGGACTCCGATGTCTCCGAAGCCAGGATCGAACTGCCAGTCCCGAGCGCTGGCGAACGAGACGATCCGTTCGTCACCCTCGATGACCACGCTGATCACCGGATCGAGGTCGTCGATGTCGATCTCGGCGTCATCCACGTCGTCGGCGGGACATGCGGCCAGAAAGTCGGCGATCCGCGAGCGGTCGCGGCGATGATCGCGGTCGAGCTCAACGATCCGACCGACCGGGGTTTTCATCGCGGGAGGCTTCGCAACGAGTAGCCGATTCCGTCCGCCGGCGGCGAACGTGCCGCCAAGACCTTCGGCTGCGTCGACGTATTGCTCGGCGGTCAGCGGCGTTGGTCCGTCGAGCGGCAACAACCGGTCGGCGAGCTCAGGAGCGCACCACACGATCGTGCGCGACCCGAGCGGGTAGGCCACAGCCGTGGTCGATCCTGCCCGCTCCGCCGCGCTGACGACCACGGTGCCTTCCCCCACGGGCGTACCGAGATGCTGCGCTGCGGCCGAGCAGACAGCGTCGACGTAGCGCTCGATGGGAGATGTGCGCACGGGCGCCGATCGTGCCACTGCTTCATGGATGCAGCAAACCGATTGTTGCCTCGCCGCGATGTCGCCAGAACCGTGCGCATCGGGGGAGCTGGTCGCGGCCGGTCAGTCCACTGGTGCCCTCGGGATGTGGACCGCGAAACCATGGTCGCCGTGGACTCCGTTGTGGTCGTACGTGTCGATCGCGGCGTCGAAGCCGGTCCCTCTGCAGGCGTGTCCGCTAAACGACGTCAAATTCGCCGTGGCAGCCTCGACTCCACTTGTTCTGTTCTGCACCGAGACGACGGCGCCGTCGTCTTTGAGTTCGGCGCCGTCGATGGGAAAGTCGAGGCAAAACACTCCGACCGGGTGGCCCTCGGGGCGGATCATGGTGGTGTTGGCGAGCGCCGGTGAGGATCCGCGGATGTCGCCGCTGCGGGTGTAGGCGATCCACTCGACGCGGACGCCTGCGTTGTCGTCCTTGAGTGCCCCAAGGCGGTCGTGGAGGTCACTAATCCGCAGGTCGAGGTCGCGTAGGTTCGTCGGGCTGTAGTAGCCAACAGCGTCGCCGATCACGTTGACCGTGCCGTTGTGGTTGGCCAGCTGGATCGCGCCAGTCGGGGACAGCTGCACGTCGACCTTGTTGGGGGTTGGTGACTGCCCGGCGATCCAGTTGAGGTTGGAGGCCTCGGGTTTTGGTTGATCGGCTGGCCACAGCCGGAGGTTGGACTGCGCCGTTGGATTGGCGATGGTGACGTTCATCGCAATGGCGACGGCATCACCGGGGATTGCGCAGTCGCCGATCGATCCGGTGATCTGCTGCGTGCGATCGGCGCCCGCAGCCAGCGGGGTGTCGACTGGACCGACCGTGTGCGGCGTGGGCCGGTCATCGAACAGGCGGCATGGGGTGATCGGAACAAAGGTCCCGTCGTCGTCGCCTGGAGCCGCGGTCGCGGTCCACGCGGCGGCTGCCGCGCCGGCCAGGGCGGCGGCGATCGTTGCGACGCCGAGTGAAGCGAGTCGGCTGCGTTTGCGGAAGTTCGGGGTGTGCATCGTGCTGCTCCTGTGTGGATCGGCGGGGGATTGGTGAGCGGCCATCGATCGTGCCCGAGGCGCCGCCGCGGGGCGTCCGTAGTCGCTACGCAATCCGCACAGAAGCGGCCAGGGTGCGATACGTACGCAGCGCTAGCGACAATTGCGGGCGTAGGCCGCAATCGTTCCGACCTGGCCGAGCGCGTCCACCGCTGGGTCTGCGCGCAGATCGGCGGCGGCATCGCCATCGGCGAGCACGAGAAACAGCACGTCACCGGACTCGGGTACGAAGCGCACATCGCGCAGCGGGACGTCGAGCTCCCACGCGGTGGCCGGCTGTAGCTGGCTGATCGGCTCGACGGCGATCTTGGCGCAGGTCGTGGAGGCCGGATCGAACCCGACAAGTTCGATCGTCGCGACAACGTCGTTGCCGATGTCGTCGTGGAACTCGACCTCGTCCCACACCGCGGGCAGACCGTTGGCGCGGACAACTGCAAACGGCGCACTGACCAGGATGAGTCCAACTGCCAGCGCGGTGCGCGCCCGTGGTGCGCGCACGGACATGACCACTCCCACGAAGCCCGCTCCGGCAAGGGCGCACACGACCGCCGCCGCCGGAAGCAGGAAACGGCTGAGCGCGGCGTACCCGAAAACGATCGCCATCGCCGATACGACCGCGCACCACGCCAGGGCGAGCGCGGCGAGCGCGGGTGGCACGTGGTCACGCCGGCGGACTGCCAGCACGATCGCCAGTCCGGCTCCGATCCACGCCGGGATGATCACCATGGCGCCGACATTGCCGAGTGCGGTCGTCGTCCGCTCGGTGAGGTCGAGCGGGATGACCTGCGCAGCCGACGCTCCCTGCAGCGCGTTGCCGGCTCCCCAGAGATCACCGCCGAACCACAACAACGGGATCGCCGCCAACGCTGCGCCGAGCGCGACGCGCGAGACGTCGGTCGTCGCGGCCAGCCATGCGGCATACAGCAGCACGAATGGCCACGCCTCTGGCCGAAGCAATGCCAACGCGACG
>JBCBSO010000250.1:0-6368 GCA_039819205.1 Actinomycetota bacterium | reverse complement strand
GTCGGCGACGGCGAAGGGCACGTTGAGTTGGCGTGCGAGTGTTTGCGCGAGATGGGTCTTGCCACAGCCGGTGGGCCCGAGCAACAAGATGTTCGACTTGGCCAACTCGACCTCGTCGCGCCGGCCAACCGTGGTTGCCTGGTTCTGGTACTGGATCCGCCGGTAGTGGTTGTACACCGCCACGGCCAGGATCTTTTTGGCGTCGTCTTGTCCGACGACGTAGTCGTCGAGAAACGCTCGAACCTCACGCGGGTTGGGCAGGTTCTCGAAGGTGAGCTCGGAGGTCTCGGTGAGTTCCTCCTCGATGATCTCGTTGCACAGGTCGATGCATTCGTCGCAGATGTACACGCCGGGGCCGGCGATCAGCTTCTTCACTTGCTTCTGCGACTTGCCGCAGAAGGAACACTTCAACAGCTCGCCGGTGTCGCCGAACTTGGCCATGGTCCTCACTCCCTCCGCTGTGCTCGTGTCTGTCCCGAATTCGATCGTCCCGAATCGGGACGGTCAGTTTGGCCGACGCGCCGTGTCGCCGCGTGGACCGTTCCCCACTGTGATGTCGCGCGCTCCCCTGTGACTCAGCGGATCGGACCGGTGCGGTCGACCGCTTCGCGCGAGGAGATCACGCGATCGATGATGCCATATTCCAGCGCATCGTTCGCCTCCATAACGAAGTCGCGGTCGGTGTCGGCGTTGATCCGCTCCATTGGCTGGCCGGTGTGCTCGGCGAGAATCTGGTCGAGCAATTCGCGCATCCGCAGAATCTCCGCAGCTGCCAGCTCGAGATCGGTGACCTGCCCATAGCCGACCTGGCCGTATGGCTGGTGCAGCAACACGCGGCTGTGCGGCAGTGCGAGCCGCTTTCCCTTCGTGCCGGCGGCCAGCAGCACCGCAGCCGCCGAGGCCGCCTGGCCCAGACAGATCGTGGCGATGTCGTTCTTGATGAACTGCATCGTGTCGTAGATGGCGAACAAGGCCGTGATGTCGCCGCCGGGGCTGTTGATGTAGATGTTGATGTCCTTGTCGGGGTTCTCCGACTCGAGATGGATCATCTGGGCGCACAGCAAGCTGGCGATCTGGTCGTCGACCGGCGTCTGCAAGAAGATGATGTTCTCCTTGAGCAGCCGGCTGTAGAGGTCGTAGGCCCGTTCGCCGCGGCTCGTCTGCTCGACGACGTTGGGAACGAGGTAGTTGACGGCGTCGAGGTTCATGAGGGGTCCTCCGTGTCGTTCGTGTCGGTGTCGTTCGTGTCGGTATCGGTGGAATTGAGCCCGTCGCCGTCATCGGCGCCGTCGGCATCGTCGTTGCGACCGAGCAGGTGATCGCTGTCGAGCGCCGCACCGGTGTGGTCGACGAACTCGGTGTGCTCGACCAACCAGTCCATCGCTTTGCCCGTGCGGATCTGTGACAGCAACTCGGGGACGGCGTCGTTCTGCTCGTACACCTTGCGGATCTCTTTGGCCTTCTGTTGGTACTGCATGGCCAACCGCGCGTATTCCGCCTCGAGCTCGTCGTCGTCGACGTCGATCGCCTCGGCCTCGGCGACCGCACGGAGCGCCAAGTCGACGCGCACGTCCTCTTCGGCCGGCTCGCGCATTTGATCGACGAACTGTTCGGGCTCTTGGCCGGTCATTTCCAACCACTGTTGGAGGTCGACACCTTGTGCCGCGAATTGCTGCACGACGCCCTGCATACGTCGGTTGAGCGCGCTGTCGATCATGGCGTCGGGGACGTCGACCTCGACGAGCGCGGCGAGTGCGGCTCGCACGCCAGGGACGAGCTGTTGTCGAGCGGCGCCGAGCTTCTGGTCGGCGAGGCGTTCGCGGATGCTCGCCTCCCACTCGTCGACGGTCTCGTACTCGCCAGTGTTCTCGGCGACCCAGTCGTCGGTCGCTTCTGGGAGCTCGCGGGTCTGCACCGCGTTGACCGTGATTTCGAAGTCGGCCGGTTCCTCGGTGCCCTTTGGTGTGGTCTCGAAGCTCAGCTCGTCGCCAGCGGAGACACCGGCGAGGTGCTCATCGAAATCGTCGCTCACCCAGCCTTGTCCGATTTCGTACGACCAGCCGTCGACGTTGAGGCCGGTCAGCTCCTCGCCATCGCGCGTGGCGGCGATGTCGAGGTCGACGAAGTCGCCGTCGGCGGCGGGCCGGTCGACGTCGATCAGCGCTGCCGACCGGGCGAGCTCTTCGTCGCGGGCGGCGGAGAACTCGTCGTCGTCGGGGTTCAGCGAGGGCAGCTCGACGCGCAGGCCGCCGTATCCGGGAACGGTGATCACCGGGCGGATCTCGCACGTGGCGTCGAACTCGACTGGCCCGTCGTCCTCGCCGTCGGTGATCTCGACTTCGGGCGTGGCGATCAGGTCGACGTCGTGCTCGCGCACCGCCTTGGCCAGGTACTCGGGCACGGCATTGCGTAACGCCTGCTCGCGCGCTGGGGCGAGCCCGACACGCGCTTCGAGCACCTTGCGCGGCACCTTGCCGTTGCGAAACCCGGGCAAGCGCACCTCTTTGGCGATCTCCTTAAAGGCCCGGTCGATGTCGCGTTCGAACTCGGCCTCTTCGACCTCAACGTAGAGCTTGACCTTGTTGCCCTCGAGGGGCTCGACCGAACTTTTCACAGGCCCGGCAGTGTACCGGTGGGGTGTTCGATCCCTTGCTGGAGGAAGCACCGCCACTCGTGGAGGCCGTGAACTGTCGCGAACGGCCCAACATCAGCCATGATGGGGAGCGATGGAGATGTGGAAGCCGCACAAGCTGGCCTCGCCCCACGATGGACAGATCGAGCTACGCATGGGTGACAAGGTGCGCTCGACCACCGAGCTGAACGGGGTGGCAGAGGGCACTGAGGGCAAGGTAATCCTGGCCAACGGGTTCAACTGGCGGCGCTATCGCGTGCTGTTCGAGAACGGCGCCGAGGTCGGCGATCTCGACCACCGAACGATCGAACCGATCGGCCGCGCAGCCAAGCGCATCGCCAAGGCGGAGGCCAAAGCCAACCGGTGACGGCGACGGTTCGGTCGGTTTCGACGCAACGGCGGGCACGTCGATATGGACCACGTGCGTTACCGATTCGGTGAGTTCGAACTCGATACCGGGTCACGCGAGCTGTCATCACCCGACGGGGTGATTCCAATGGAGCGGCAAGTCTTCGAGGTACTCACTCGCCTCGTCCAACACCGCGACCGTGTGGTCCCGAAGACCGAGCTCCTCGACACGATCTGGGGTGACCGATTCGTGTCCGAGTCGGCGCTGTCGACGCGCATCAAAGAGGCGCGACGTGCGCTTGGCGACGACGGCGACCGGCAGGAGTGGATCCGCACGGTCCGGGGCGTCGGCTACCGATTCGTCGGCACCGTCGACGAGATCGCCGCGATCGCCCCGACCGACGTCGCAGCACCTGCCCAGCAGCACCGCGGGCAACTGACACCACCGCCCGAACGCCTCATCGGACGAGACGCCGCAGTCGCGCGACTCACCGCACAGCTTGAGCACCATCGACTGGTGTCGGTGGTCGGCACCGGCGGGATCGGCAAGACCCATCTCGTGCGACACGTCGGCGTGAACATCGCCGAGCAGTGGACCGATGGGGCCGTCCTGGTGGAACTCGCACACGTCGCTGAGGACGCAGCCGTGGCACCAACGGCGGTGCAGCAGCTCGGCGCGCCGCAGTACGCCGACGTCTCCGTCCACGACGCGCTGCTCGCCCACCTGCAGCCCCGCCACGGCCTGCTCGTCCTCGACAATGCCGAGCACGTGCGCGTCGGCGCCGCCGAGTTGTGCTCCGCAATCCTGGCGAGCTGTCCACGAATCACCGTTGCCGTCACCAGCCGCGAACGGTTGGGTGTCGACGGCGAACGCCTGTTGCCACTCGGGCCGCTGGGACTCGACCACTCCATCGAACTGTTCAGCCTGCGCGCGGCAGCACACTCAGTCGACGTCGACATCAATGACGCGGCGCTGCTCTCGTTGTGCCAACGGTTGGACGGTGTGCCGCTCGCCATTCAACTCGCTGCGGCCCGCGCCCGAATGCTCTCGGTCACCGACATCGCAGCCCGCCTCGACGATCATCTACGTACGGACGCAATCGAGTCGAGCGATCGTCACGCGACCATGGAGCGGGCGATCGCCTGGTCGTTCGGATCGCTCACGATCGACGATCAGGCCGCGCTCTGTGCGCTCTCCAACCTCCGGGGGGCATTCGACCTCAGCGACGCGAGTGCCGTCGTCGGCAGCGATGCGCTCGACCTCGTGGTCCGACTCGTCGAGCGCTCGCTGCTGATCACCGTCGAAGGACCACGAAGCCGGTTCCGGATGCTCGAGCCGATCCGGCTGTTCGCCGCGCAGCGTCAGCGCGACGACGACCGCTCGACGTACGTCGCGCACCTTGTTGCATCAGTCACCGAGGCGTGCGACCGGATGGAGCGCGGCGACATCGACGGCGGCGCGGCCGAACTCGCCGATCGCTGGCCAAACGTGCGGGGCGCGCTCGAGGTGGCGATCGACACCGGCGATGTCGAGTCCGCTCGGCAACTCGTGGCGAGCGTGGCCTCATATGCCGAGGTGTGGCTACACATCGAGGTGGCCGAGTGGGCGCTCGCTGCGGCAGGTGCCGACCACTCCGACCCGGCAGCGATCGAGATGTTGGCGATCGCTTCCCGACTCCTGGCACATACAGGCGCGCGAGAGCGGGCCACCACGCTCGTCGAGCAGATCGCGGATGCTCCGGCATCCCGCGACGTCGCGCTGGCGCGGCTGTGGAGCCGGTGGTACAGCGGGGACCTCGGCGGTGCGCTCGAGCAGCTGGAACTGCTCGAGTCGCAGTTAAAACGAACGACGGGGCTCACAGCGTTGGCGGTGCAGACCTTGCGCGTGTTCGCTGTCAGCTCCACGTTCCAACCCGATCCAACAGCGACACAGCGACTGCGGTCGATGGGGCGAACCAGCGGCGACTGCGGTCTCTCCCTGGCGCTGTTCGCCGACGGCGTCGATGCGTTCTGGACTGCGCAATTCGAAGCGTCGCTGGAGCCGTTCGATCGCAGCGTCGACGCCGCGACCAGGTGCGGACAGATGCTCTTTGCCAGCGGGATCGCATCATTCCGCACCATGGCCCTCGCAGCGATGGTCGAGGAACCGCGCGCGATCGATCGACTCGCCGCGAGCTTGCGCAACGCACTCGGCCCGCACGAACGAGTCGCCGTGATCGGCAACGTGTCGTTGCTGTCCGACCTCACGGTCGCCGCGTTGGCCCTCGCGGTGCGTAATGAAGCGACGATCGCGGCCCAGTTGCTCGGCGTACGCGAGGCGAACGGGTATCGGGCCGGCGCGTCGGAGCTCGTCGCTGCACGTGCTGCCACGATCCTCGCCGAACGCGGGGGCCCAGTCGACGACGCCATGCACGATGGCGCCGGCCTCGATCTACGAGCGGCCACCGAGCGTGCGCTCAGCGCGCTCGAAAACGTCGGCAACAAGCAGTAGCGACGCCGCGCGGCACGTCACGGACGACGCAAGCGTCTGCGGGCGCGCGGTACGGTGCCCGCGTGACCGACGAGGCTGTCGACGACGGCGACGACACAACGATCACCGGTTCGACGTGGTTGGCGATCGGCGCCATGATGCTCGCCGTCTTCGTCATCGCCAACGACTTCACGGCGATGAACGTGGTGCTCCCGAGCATCGAGGCTGAGCTCGACACCGACCTTTCGACAGTGCAATGGGTGGTCAACGGCTACGCGCTGATCTTCGGTGTGTTGATCGTTCCCGGAGGCAGGATCGCCGACATCTACGGGCGCCGCGAAGCACTGGCGGCCGGCGCCTTGATGTTCGCCGTGTTCTCCTTACTCGGGGGACTGGCCCCGAACGTGTGGGTACTGATCATCGCCCGGATGTTGATGGGTGTGGGCGGCGCGTTGATGTGGCCGGCAATCCTCGGCTTGATCTACGCGGTGCTGCCCGGAACCAAGACGGCGCTCGCCGGGGCAATGGTGATCGGCGTCGCCGGGATCGGCAACGCTTCCGGCCCCGTTATCGCCGGAGCACTCGGGGAGATCGACTGGCGCTACGTGTTCTTCCTCAACGTGCCGATTGCGTTGATCGCCATGTTCGCCGTGATCACGCTGGTGAAACTCCCGCGCGACCGTGTGGACGAACACATCGACTATCTCGGCACGGGTCTGCTCTCGGTCAGCCTGCTCTCGTTGCTCACCACCCTCACGCTGGCGCCCAACGTCGGATATGGCGAGCCGGGTGTGATCGCTGGCTTCGTGGTGTTTGCGGTGTTCATGGCGGCGTTCGTGTGGTGGCAGCGGCGCGCCGGCGAGGCAGGCCTGATCCCCACCTCCGTCGCCAAGAACCGACCATTCATCCGCGCCTGCG
>JBCBSO010000249.1:0-6382 GCA_039819205.1 Actinomycetota bacterium | reverse complement strand
GGTTCCGACCTCTGCGCCGAGTGCCGGTGCGGCCTTCTCACCGCGGGCGACCTGTTCGATGGCGTCGAGGATTTTCACGTAGCCGGTGCAGCGACAAAGGTGCGCGCCCAGGTGTGGCGCCATCGCCTCCCGGGTGAGGGCGTCGCCTTTCTTGTCGATCTGCGCCTTGGCGCGCATCACGATCCCGGGAATGCAGAAACCGCACTGCAGGCCACCGCACGCGGCGAAGGCGTCGGCGAACTGCTGGCGCTCGTCGGCGTCGACGCCTTCAAGCGTGACTACCGATCGACCCTCGGCCTTGGCCACGTCGTATTGGCAGGCGACGTTGGCCTTACCGTCGATCAGGACGGTGCAGCACCCACACTGGCCCGATGGCGAGCACCCGTCTTTCGGTGACGTGACGTCGAGTTCCTCACGCAACGCAGCGAGCAGATGCGGATGGTCGCGACGAACGCTGACCGGCGACCCGTTGAGCTCGAAACCGACCTCTGTCATCTTGACATTCTGTCAAAGCCCAAGCGCTTGTGACAGCTGCGCAATCATCTGTTCACATCGGCGGGTCGCGGTCTCGTGGCAGGCCGAACGACACGAGTAGGCCCAGCGCGACAAAGGCGGCCGCAGCCCACGAGGCGCTGCGTGCGGCATCGGTGTAGGCGACCTTGGCGTCCTGCGCCTCGGGCTCCAAGCCGTCGACTTGATCGAGCTGCTGGATCGCTTGACCGGCACTCCCGCGCACCTCGTCGACGATCTGGGTGCGCTGCGCGTCGGTGAGGCCTGGTTCGTCGGCCAACGCCGCATCGAGGTTGCTGCCGAGCAGGCCAAACAGGATTGCGCCGAGCGCCGCCGCACCGAGCGCCGACCCGACCTGCCGGAATGTCGAGGTCATCGCCGACGCTTCACCCGACAGGGCTGGTTCGACATCGCCGAGCACAACGTTGGTCAGCTGCGCCGTGGAGAAGCCGACGCCCAGGCCGTACACCACGAGCGGGATCGTTAGCCACCACGGGCTGCGATCGACGCCGAGGGTCAACCCGATGCCGACGATGCCGACCACCTCGAGCGTCATACCCAGCCGAACGACGTTGGTTGCACCGAGCGCTGCGGCGACGTGGCGCGCCGCCCCGCCTGCACCAAGCGTGCCCACCGCGAGCGCAGTGAGGATCGTGCCGGTAGTGAGCGGGTCAAAGCCGTGTACCGATTGGATCCACAGCGGGATGGTGAACAGAATCCCGAATTCGCCAAGGCTGACGACCAGCGCCACCACGTTGCCGTAGGCATAACGCCGCACGCGAAACAGCGACAGCTCGATCAGCGTCGAGCGACCACGACGGGCCCGCCACGCTTGCCACACGACCAACACGACCAGTAGCGCTACGCCGAGCCCAAGCGCGAGCGGGATGATCGAGAGGCCGCCGGCATCGAGGTTGATCGGTCCGACATCGAAGTCGTCGATCGCCGTCCACCAGCCATAGGTCTGGCCCTCAATGAGTGCGAACACGATCAGCCCGAGCCCGCTGATCGACAACACCACGCCCAACGGATCGAACCCGCGACCTTGCGGCCCGGTGCTCTCGGGCACGAATCGCCACACCATCAGCCCGGCGACCAGCCCAACCGGCAGGTTGATCAGGAACGCCCAGCGCCACGAGTAGTCCTCGGCGAGAAAGCCGCCGAGCAACGGACCGAGGGCCGCCGCGCCACCGAACACCGCGCCCCAGAGGCCGAACGCCGCGGCCCGTTTGGGACCGGTGAACAACACATTGATCACGGCGATCGACGAGGGCAACATCATCGACCCGCCGATCGCTTGCACCGCGCGCGCCGCAATGAGCACCTCGGCGCCCTGTGCCGATGCGCTGCCGAGCGAGCCGAGCACGAACACGACGATGCCGAGCAGGAACAACCGCCGACGTCCGTAGCGGTCGGCGAACAGGCCAACCGTGATCAGCAGCGCGGCGAACACGAGCGAGTAGATGCTGTTGATCCATTGTGCGTCGGTTTGGCTCAACCCGAGGTCGGTCACCATGTCGGGGAGCAAGACGTTGACGACGCTGGCGTCGATGATGATGATGCTCAACCCGACGAGCAGCGCGGAGAGCGCCGCCCATGGACGCTCGACGCTCGTCGTCGTCGGCGAGTCGTCGGCGCCCGGTTCGTCGTCGCGCGGTTCATCGTCGGCGGTCACGTCGCGTGTGTACCACGCGCCGGAACTACGGTGTCGAGGGTGTTCGGTCGGGGGACAGCACGGGCGTTCTTCACCTTGATCGCCGCCGTGGCCGTCATCGGCGTCGGCATGGAGACGGTCCTGGCGGTTGTCGAGGAGGAGATTCCGTTCGACAATCCGGGTCGCCGGTTGGTGACGCTGTTTTCCTACTTCACGGTGCTGTCGAACGTGACGGTGGCGATCACCCACTCGATGCTCGCCCGCAACCCGGATCGTTCATCCGAGGTGTTCTGGGTGTTTCGCCTCACCGGCGTGTTGTGCATCGCGGTGACCGGGGTGGTCTACCACCTCGCCCTGGCCCAACTGGCCGACTTGCGGGGCTGGGACCTCGTGGCCGACTTCTTCGTGCACACGATGTCACCCACCCTCACCGTGATCGGATGGTTGGCGTTCGGTCCACGACAGCGGATTCAGCGCAGCACTGCGTGGTGGTCGCTCGTGCCGCCGATCTCGTGGCTGGTCTACACCCTTGTGCGGGGCGCCATCGTCACCGACAACACCGGAGTGCACTGGTATCCGTATCCGTTCCTCGACGTGAACGATCTCGGGTACGGACGCGCGCTACTCAACTGCTTGATGATCGCGGTGTTCTACATCGCCCTCGCACTCGGGGCACGATGGCTCGATCAACGTCTCGCACGGCTCACCACGGCCGACCGCGCAACGGTGTCGAGCTGATACCCAAGCTCAGCGTCGGTACACGTCGGGCCGCCGATAGCGGTCGAAGTCGAACAGCGTCTGTTTGTAGCGCGCACACCAGTCGAGGTCGCACTCGGCCACCACGAGTTCGTCGCCGGTGGTGCGTGCGGTCGCCAATACCTCTCCGGACGGAGCGAAGATCGTCGACTCGGCGAGCGAGTCGACACCTTCTTCGACGCCGCCCTTGGCGACGCCGACCACGAATGTGCCGTTCTGATAGGCGCCCGATGACATCACCAACCGATTGTGGAATCCCTGCAGTGGGTCTTGGCTGGGATCGGGGGCGTAGTGCAGCGGGGTGTTGTAGCCGCAGAGGATCAACTCAACGCCCTGGAGGCCCATCGAGCGATATGACTCGGGCCAGCGTCGGTCGTTGCAGATCATCATGCCGACACGGCCACCGAAGGCATCCCATACACCGAACCCGTCGGGAGACGGCTCGAAGTAGTAGCGCTCGAGGTGTTGAAACGGTCGATCGGGCTCGTGCTCCTCGTGGCCCGGGATATGCACTTTCTTGAACGTGGCGACCTCGACTCCATCGCGATCCCACACCGTCTGCACGTTCCATCGGTGCTCGTTGCCGGCGTTGTCACGCTCGAGCAACGCATACCCCAACGCCATGCCGATCCGTCGCCGTTGCGCTTCGGCAAACAGCGGCGCCGTCGCCTCGTTGGGCATCGACCGCTCGTAGAAGTGGTCAACGTCGGCGAGTTGGTCGACGTGCCACCGTGGGAAGAAGGTGGTGAGCGCGAGCTCGGGAAACACCACGAGGTCGCTCCCCTGATCGGCGGCGTCGCGCAGCAGCATCAGCATCCGCTCCACCACGTCGGCGCGCGTATCGGCGCGCTGTACCGGTCCTAGTTGCGCGGCGGCGACGTTGACGATCCGACTCACGCAGGCAGTTTGGCAGCGAACTGCACGAGACGGTGTCCGGCGGGGTCGACGATCCAACCGAGTCCAGGTCGTGGAGCGATGATCGAGCGTCGCGGCAGGGCGCAGCCGAGGAGTTCGCCGTCGACGTCGCCGGACGAACTCATGATCACGCCACATCGCCCACGAGCCACATCGCGCGTCCAGTGCCCGAACGCACTACGCACGGCGTCGAGCCGCGCTGCGGCGATGATCGTGACGTTCTCGTGACGCCCGTTGGCGATCGCAGTCAGCAACGAGCGCGGGTCATCGATGCGTTCCGCATCATCGATGCTCAGCAGCACCCTGCCATCACCATTCGCGAGCGCCGCGGTGATCTGCTCCGTTGGGTCGCGCGCCACCACGTTCACGACGCGACCTGCGGTGGCCCGCTGCCACTGGGCGGCAAGCAGCTGCAGCGCAGTACTTCGTCCGGTCCGCGCACCGCCGAGCACAATCACGTGGTCACCAGTCGGCACCGACAGCGCCGCTGGTGCAAGCGTGTCGGCGGCGAGTCCCACCGGCAGCTCGAGGCCGTTCGCCACGCACGTCGGGCGGCCGGACCCACCGCACAACGCGACCGTGTTGGGTAGCGCCTCCACCGCGCCGGGTGCTCCGGCAGCGTTCACGGGCCTGCGCACCGCCGGTACGGCAGGTGGTCGAGCCACGTGAGCAATCAGACCCGACGACTCCACACACAGCCGGCCGGCGACTCCCGCTGGCACTGCGGTTCCACGCACCCGGTCGGCGGTTGGGCCCGCGAGGTGGAAGATCCAGCGATCGGACACCGACAGTGTGGTGGCCGCACTCGTATCGTCGCCGGCCACGATGATGACACCGACGGCAGCGCCCTCCTCCACGATGGTCGTCAGATCGGCAGTGAGATCGGGATCGTCGGCGAGCAGGCGACGCAGCGCGCCGTACCCGTCGATCGCACAGACCACAGTCGGTGCGGCGCACGTCTCTTGCGCCGCCCGCTCCTCGATCTCCGTTCGTAGCCGGCCCAGGACTCGGGCGATGCGTTCGCGCTCGCCCCGTCGGACGACCGCTGCACAGTGCGCCAGAGGCATCACCTCGTCGAACGCCGGGTCACCAAGCGCATCGATCACGTAGAGATGAAGGTCGGCCGGAGAGCGACGCAGGCTGGCCGCAAGTAGCAACGCGACGATCGTGGTCGTGACCCCTGAGCCGGGCGCACCGAGCAAGACCAACCCGCCGCGTTCGGGTGCCCACCGCAACGGGTGCCGGCGGCACCGTTCTGGGTCGTCAACTACACCCAACCACACCGAGTCGTCGCCGCTCGATGTCGGTCCGAGCAAGCCGGCGAGCTCCCCGTGCTCGATGCGGTCAGGCAGCGGGTCGAGCCACAGCGGAGCGGGGCGCAGCCGCTCGTCGCGCTCCATGGTGAGGCATGCGGCAGCGACCAGCTCGTCGAGCAGCCGCCGATCATCGTCGCCCGCTGCCCCCGCGTGGTTCGGATCGGTTGGGACGTCGGCGTGTTCGACGCGTAGTGCGCCATCACGTCGGTGCGGCCGACCGGTGCAGCGAGCGGTTTGCAGCTCGACGAGCTGCCCATGGCCCAGACGCACCACGGCGCGGCCCGGCGACGAGCGCGGGAGCGCCGCGGCGCGCCGATCGTCGATGATGTCGGTCGAGTCGGCGGGCGTTTGGGTGCGCAGCGCGATGCGCACGTCGGTATTCGCCCGAACGTCGTCGTTGATCGCTCCACCGGGTCGCTGCGTGGCGAGCACCAAGTGGATGCCAAGGCTACGTCCGCGTTGCGCTACCGAGACAAGGGCCTCCAAGTGTTCCGGGTGGTCAGCCGCGAGGGTGGCGAACTCGTCGACGACAACCACGACATCGGGCATTGGCCCAAGCGGCGCACCGCGCCGGCGGTACTCGCGCGCGTCGCCCGCTCCGCTGGCGCGCAGGCGCTTCTCACGCGTACGCAGTTCACACCGCAGTGCGGCGAGGGCGCGCTCGGCGACGCCATCGTCGAGGTCGGTGACCATGCCGATGACATGCGGCAGGTGGGCGCATGCGTCGAAAGCGGCGCCGCCTTTGTAGTCGACCAGTACGAACGCCACGTCGTCGGGCGAGTGGCGCGTCGCCAGACTGGCGACGAGTGTGCGTACGAGCTCACTCTTCCCCGACCCGGTGGTGCCGCCGATCAGCACGTGTGGGCCGTCGCGGTCGAAGCACACGTCGATGCGCTCGGCGCCAGATCGGCCGAGCACCGCCGCAATCGGCGATGTCTGCGCCCATCGGGCGCCCAGGACCTCCGCGAGCGCAGCGGTGCTGTAGTCGCCACTCGGTTCGCCGCCCGCAGCTGCGGACACGATCAACTCCGGTTCCAGCTCATCGAGGTCGACGAGCTGCGGCGTGCTGCATGCCCCCTCAGCATCTTCTGGGTCGACGAGGGCGGCGAGCGCCCGGGCGGCCGACACCGCCGTGTCGAGCGATACGCCACATCCGACGCCACGACGCACGCGATGGTCGACACCGTCGAAGGCAATCTGCCCGCGCGCCCCGACGGTGACCGTGGCACGG
>JBCBSO010000248.1:0-6385 GCA_039819205.1 Actinomycetota bacterium | reverse complement strand
CATCATCGCCCGGGCCACGTCGACGGGTGCGGCGCTGAAGTCGGACGCGTCGCCGATGCCGCGGCGGATCTGGTCGATCGGGTAGCGCCGCCCGATCACGCCCGTCGATGCCACCAGCACCTCGGTCGGCTGGCAGCCGACAGCGGCGGCCGTCAGGTCGCAGAGCTCAGCTGCGTCGCGTTCGCCGGCAGGACCGTTGGCCACATTGGCGTTCTTCGACACGATCACCACCGCCTGGGCGCGGCGGTCGGTGATGTGGTCGCGGCTGATATCGACGCTCGGGCCGGCGAACCGGCTTCTGGTGAACACCGCTGCGGCGGCGACCGGGGTTGTCGCGTCCACGATCGCCAGGTCGTCGGTGTCGTCCTTCACGCCGACGTTGGCGACGTGGGCGCGGAAACCGCGAGGGAGCGTGACCGTGCTCGCGTCGCTCACGAGTCGCGCCTCACGAGTCGCGCATGGTGGGTTCGCGGCCGAACGCCCGACAGAGTGAGGTGAAGATCGACGCCATCGCGTCGACCTGTTCACTGTCGAGGTGGTCGAACATGTGGCGGCGCACGCTCTCGACGTGTACCGGCGCGGCGTCGGCGAGCGCTTGGAACCCGCGATCGGTGAGCACGGCGCGCATCACTCGACGATCGTCTTCTGAAGGTTGGCGCTCGACCCAGCCGTTGGCCACCAGACCGTCGAGGCGGCGAGTGAGCCCGCTGGGTGACAGCTGCAGTACGTCGGCGAGGTCGCGCATGCGCATCGCCCGTTCTTCGGACTCCGAGAGATACACCAGCACCTGGTAGTCGCCGACGGTCATGCCGAAGTCGGCGAGGTCGTGTTCGAGGGCCCTGGTGAGGTCGCCGGTCGACTCGATGAACGCGCGCCAGGCACGCATCTCGCGGTCGTCGAGCCAGCGGGTGGTCACGAGGAAAATTCTAGCGGCAGCAACAGTTGCGGAGGCCGCAGAGTTGGGCCGTGTGGCGCAGCGGTCGGCGAGGCGCGGTGGACTTCAGCTCGATGGGTCGACGGTGTCGGCCGCGAAGTGCGCCGCGAGTCGGTCGAGGGTTGCCTCCAGCGCGGCGGCGTTGCGCGTCGGCGCCTGGATCAGCCGGAGCATGAACGGTGCGCGCGATGTCCGCCAATCGAACTCCTCGGTCACCTCGGTGCCGCCATCCACTGCGCGCAGCCGGTAGCGCCAGATGTGGCCGCCCAGGTGGCGCCAGCCGATCACGTTGGGTTCATCGAACTCGACGACAGTGCTCGTGATGCGGTACGGCACGCCGAGGCGCATCGACATCGCGAACTTCGCACCGAGACTGAGACGTTCAGGGCCATCGACCACACCACGCACGGTTCCCGACCCATCAAGCACCGCGTGTTGCTGTGGGTCGGCGAGGAGATCGAAGACCGCTTGCGGCGATGCGTCCACGAGCTGAACAGCCCGCTCCACGCGCTCATCCGCGGGCTCGTTCGGTGTGTCCTTGGTCTCGTCGTCCGCCACGGGGTCAGTCTTGCGCATCGAGCGCCGTGCACACCGACTCCGCGCACCGTCGACCGGAATACAACGCCCCCTGAATCGACGCGGTGTCGCGGTGATCACCGCACACGAACACGCCGGAGTCGAGGGCCACCGCCTGCTTTGGGTGAAACGGTGGCGCCTGACGGGGCTGGCCGTGGGCGATGCGGTGGGTGGCCACGACGTCCCAGCGATCGACGCTGCCGCCCCACCAGGTGCGGAGCTGAGCGCGGACGTCGTCGACCAATCCGGGACCCGCGTGGCCGGGCGCTGCGGCGACGACCAGATGGCGCCCGGCGGGGGCGTACGTCGGAGCGATGTTGCTCATCACCGCCACGTTGAGCACCGGCCCGCGTCCGGTGCCGTCGAGCACGACGAGACGACTATCGACTGGCGGTTCCGGTGCGGCGAAGGCGACCGAGCTGACGGACTTGGACCCAACGGCAGGGAGGTCGAGCAGCGCTGCGGCGGTCGGCCCCTCGGTGGCCACGACCACCGCGTCGGCCGCGATCTCCGCTCCGTCGCGGACGGCGATCGAATGCGCGCTCACCCGTTCCACTGCAGCGCCGAGGTGGATCGATGTCGGCGAGAGTGTGTCGGCGAGTTGTGCGGGGATCGCTTGCATCCCTGTCGCCGGAACGGCCGAGTCACCGTCGGCGAGCATGCGAAAGATCACGTCGAACATTCTTCGGCTGTCACCCAGGTCGGGGTCGAGTTGAATACCGCCGACAAGTGGCGTGAAGAACCGTTGGATGATCGTGTCGCTGAACCCCGCATCGGAGAGTGCAGCGCGCGTCGTGCGGTCATCGCCGGCGAGCAGGCGAGCGGGATGTATCGACCGCAGCCGGTGGCGTAGCTGAGCGATACGCGCCTTGTCGAGCACCGAGCCGATCGGTGCGGTGGCGGTCGACCACACGGTGCGCGGCTGGCGGAACGGGTCGGCGACGACGGAACCGCGACCGGCGCGCCACACGAGTGCTCCTGGGTCGAACGAGCGGAAGTCGAGGGCGTCGAGGTCGAACTGGCGATGGAGCTCCGGGTAGGCGAGCAACGCCACCTGGAAGCCGCGGTCGACGATGAACCCATCGATGTGATCGGAGCGCACCCGACCACCAACACCATCACTCGCCTCGTACAGCGCCACGTCGAGACCACGGCGATGCAGCTCGACCGCACACGACAGCCCGGCGAGCCCAGCGCCAACGACGGCGACGGTCACCGGTCGAGCAGTGCCGCGAGCGCGGTGGCCAGGTCGCGATGGTGAAAGCTGAACTCGCCGTCGGCATCGAGCACCGCAGGGAGCACTCGCTGTCCGGTGAACAGCAAGTTCTCAGCGGCCTCCCGGCCGAGGATCATCCGCGGCCCAAACTTCGGGATCGGTAGGAACGTCGGCCGACGCAGCGTCTCGCCGAGAATCGTGGTGAAGTCGGCGTTGGTCACCGGCTCCGGTGCGGTGAGATTGACCGGCCCCTCGATGTCGGCGCCGAGCAAGTGCACGATGGCCTCGACCTCATCGTCGATCGAGATCCAGCTGAGCCACTGATCGCCGGTGCCCATCCTCCCGCCGAGGCCGAGCTTGAACAGCGGCAGCTGTTTCTTGAGCGCGCCGCCATCGGCGGACAACACGATGCCCGTGCGGAGGTGTACCACCCGAGTGCCCGCGGCGTCGGCGACGCCGGTCGACGCCTCCCACTTCTTGCAGATGTCGGCGAGGAATCCGTCGCCGAGATCGGACGTCTCGGTGAGCTCCTCGTCGTCACGTGCGCCGTAGATCCCGATCGCCGATCCGGACAACAACACGGACGGTCCGTCGGTGGCCGACGCGATCGCCTCGGCGACCAGCGCAGTGCCGTGTGTGCGGCTCTCGAGGAGTTCGCGCTTGTAGTCGTCGGTCCACCGCTGGTCGCCGATCCCGGCGCCGGCGAGATGGATGACGGCGTCGATGCCGTCGAAGGCGTTGGCGTCGATGCGCCGCTCGGCTGGTGACCAGCCAATCTCGTTGTCGCCGGGTGTGGTGCGCACGACGCGCACCACCTCGTGACCGTCTGTCTGCAGACGAGGAACGAGGGCCGAGCCGATCAGCCCGCTCGATCCCGTGATCGCAATGCGCATGCTCGGGAGGGTAGGGGACTGCACAACGTCGATGTGACGTTGTGTTGTGACGTGACTGTGTTGTGACGTGACCTCAGGCTTCGCTGATGATCTGCTCGAGCAACGACTGGTCGACGGCGCCGGCCACGGTCTCGGTCGATCCGTCGGGCGACACGATGACGATCGCCGGCTGGTACGGGATGCCGAAACGGGCGTAGATGTCGCCACGATCGTCGCTGATCTGCGGGAACGTCAGACCGTGGCGGTCGATGAAGCTCTCGAAGTCGCCTTCGCTTCCGGTCCATGCGACGCCGACGAAGTCGACTTGATCACCAAATTGCTGGGCTGCCTCCTCGACCGAGGGGGCTTCACGGTTGCAGGTGCTTCAAAACGGTGCCCAGAACCACATCAGCGTGGGTTTTCCGGTGAACTCAGCCGCCGGGTCGATGGTGCCGCCGCCCACCAGCGGCGCCGAGAACTGCAGTGCCTGTGGCGCAGGTGGCGCAGGTGCGTCGGTTGGGGCAGGCGTGGCAGCCGGCGCGTCCGTACCGGCGGGCGCTTCGGCGTCGGCGGGCGCTTCGGTCTCGGCCGGCGCTTCCGTGGCGGCTGGCGCCTCGGTGGCGGCCGGTGCCGGAGTGGCAGTCGGGGCGTCGGTTTCGGCCGGAGCCTCGGTTGGAGTTGGAGCCCCATCCGTTGTAGCTGCGCCGCTGTTCTCGCCGGACGATCCGGAGGCGCACGCGGCCGAGAGCATGCCCACGCCCACAGCGAGCGCAGCGATGCGCCGGGTGCGGCGGCGAATCGGGGAGGTCATGGCGATCATGCTACGGCCGGGTTCGTGGAGATCGGTGTCATGCGGCGGCGAGAACCGATGCGATGGCGTTGTCATCCAGCGAACCGGACAGGCGCTGCAGCTCTCCGTCGGGTTGGATCACGACCATCGCCGGTTGGAAGGCCACGCCGAAGCGTTCGTAGATCAGCCCGGGGTCGTCGCTGATCTGGGGGAATGTCAGCGCATGATCGTCGACGAATCCGGCAAATTGATCGTCGCTTCCAGACCACGCCACGCCGACGAAGTCGATCTGATCGCCGTACTCCTGAGCGGCCGACTCGACGGTCGGCGCTTCGCGGTTGCACACGCTGCACCATGGGGCCCAGAACCACAACAGGGTCGGCTTGCCGTCGAAGTCTGCGGCGAGGTCGATGTCGCCTCCACCGATGAGCGACGCATCGAACCGCAGCGCCTCCGGAGCGGCGCCGGTTGGGGCGGGCGAAGCGGCCTCGTCGGTGGCGTCGGCCACGGGCGCCTCGGCCGGCGCCGCGTCGGTCGCCGTCGCGGCGTCATCACCGCTGTCGCTGCTGCAGGCAGCGATCACCAGCGCCAACCCGCCGAGTGCCGCAGCAAGTCGTGACGTTCTCGACCGTGACGTAGGAGGTGAGGGGGTCATGGCGGCGACGGTAACGAGGCAGCCGCAGTGCGAATCTTCGGGTTCCGAGCGTTTCCGAGACGTTTCGCGTGCTGTTTCGCTTTCGTTCCCGCCAGCGCGGACTACCGCACCACCTGTGCGTCCCGGTAGAACCTCCACTGTGAAGACGCGCACGCTGCTGCTGCTCTCGGTGGTGACGGCGTTGGCCATTCTCGTCGCTGGCGGAGTGCTGTTGTTGCAGCTGTCGAGCGGTGACAACGAAATCGACGCGGCGCAGCTTGGCGAGCGGGTCGATGTCGGCGACGCCCGCATTGTGGTCTTTGGGGCGACCGTCGATGGCGAAGTGCTCGACGTCGATGTCGAACTCGGTGGTGTCGACGATGCCGACGGCCTCGACACGTTCCGGCTGGTGACCGGTGATCGCACGTTGGCGCCGATCGTCGCGCCAGGCGACGGTCGTTGCGCAGAGATCACCGTCGAGACACAGCGCTGTGTGATCGCGTTCGACGTCAGCGCGGTCGACACGAGCAGCCGTCTGCTGATTGTGCGCCGGGGCGACGAGCAGCGTTCGTGGGCCGTGGGGACGTAGCGCATCAACGACCCGGATCAGCAACACAGCGTCGACACGCGATCAACAAGTTTCCGCCCACCCGGCGACCCGATGACGATGTGCTGATCGAGCGCTACCGTGGCCGTCGTGAGTGAGCACTTCGACGTGGTGGTAATCGGCGGTGGTCCGGGTGGCTACTCAGCAGCGCTGTACGGCGCATCGGCCGGTCTGAAGATGGCGATGGTGGAGATGGACGCCCTCGGCGGCACTTGTCTCAATCGTGGCTGCATCCCGGCCAAGGCGTTCCTCGAGACCGCTGCGGTGAAGCGCCACGTCGACCACTCGAGCGAGTTCGGGATCAACTCCGGTGAGGCCACCGTCGACTTCGCCCGCACTCAGGAACGGAAGCAGGGCATTGTCGCCGGGCTGGTCGGTGGCATCGGAGCGATGTGCAAGGGACGCAAGGTCGAGGTGTTCAACGGCGTCGGCTCACTCGGCGCCGGACGGACGGTCACCGTCGATATGGCTGACGGATCGAGCGCCACGATCACGGGCGACGCGGTGCTGCTCGCGTCCGGGTCGGTTCCCCGCCTCATCCCCGGCTTCGAGCGTGGCGGGCCGATTATGACGAGCGACGAGGTGCTCGACCTCACCGAGGTACCCAGCCGGGTTGCCGTAATCGGTGGTGGGGCGATCGGCTGCGAGTTCGCCTCGACCTTCGCCGATCTCGGCTCGGACGTGACCATCCTCGAAGGTCTGCCGAAGATCCTCCCGGGTCTCGACGCCGACGTCGCCAAGGTGGTGGAGCGCACG
>JBCBSO010000247.1:0-6394 GCA_039819205.1 Actinomycetota bacterium | reverse complement strand
GTCGGCTTGGAACCGACCCGTCCGATCGTGCTCGGCGAGCTCAGCCACTTGAGCACCGTCGTGTCGCGCAGCTACATCGTGCCGATTGTGTCGCAGCTCGACGATCCGCCAGCGTTGCGCGCCGAGACCGGTGAGGTCGACCGCGTGATGTGGACACCGATCAGTGAGCTCACGGCGCCCGGGGTGTACCACCGCGAGCGATGGGGGAGCCCGCCCATGAGCCGTTGGCTGCATTTCTTCGAACTCGATGACGAGACGGTGTGGGGGGCCACCGCACACATGCTGGTGGAACTACTGACGTCGCAGATCCCCGATCGCTAGTTCGTCGTCGCAGCCACGATCGCCATCACCCACAATGGGCAGATGACGACCACCGATCCGCACCCGCGACGTCAGGCGCCGACGCCGGTAGAGCCCGCCGACGCATTCTCGTGGCGACGGGTCGCCGGCCTCTTCTCGGCCCACCGCACACGGGTGGCGCTCGTGACGGTGCTCGTCGTGATCAGCGCGGCCATCGGCATCGTCAACCCGCTGCTGATCGAAGTCGTGTTCGACGACGCGCTCTTCGGGCCGGACGGCCTCGACCTCGGACTGTTGTGGACCCTCGTGGTGATCATGCTCGTGGTCACGCTCGTCGGCACCGCACTGGGCGTGTGGCAAACCATCGAGACGAATCGACTCGGCCAGCTCGTGCTACGTGAGTTGCGCGACAAGCTCTACACCCACCTGCACTCGTTGTCGTTGGCCTTCTTCGCCGGCGCCCGCACCGGCGATCTGCAATCTCGGCTGTCGAGCGACGTGTCGAGCGCACAGAATGCGGTGACGTCGACCTTGTCGTCGATTCTCTCGAACATGGTCACGTTCGCCAGCGCCCTCGTCGCGATGTTCATCCTGTCGTGGCAACTGACAGTCGTGACCTTGCTCTTCGTGCCCCTGTTCATCTTGGCCACCAGAGCGGTTGGCGGACGGCGTGAGCGGTACACGCGCGAGATGCAGATCGAGACCGCCACCATGTCGACGATCACCCAAGAGACTCTGTCGGTGTCTGGTGTCACCCTGGCCAAGTTGTTCGGGCGTCAAGACGCCGAGATCGGTCGGTTTCGCGAGTCGAGTGCACGCTTGGCCGATACTGCCCAACGCCAGCAGGTGATCGGCCAGGCGTTCTTCACGGTGGTGCAGGCATTCTTGGGCGCGACGCCGATCGTGGTCTATCTCGTGGCGGGGTATGCAATCGACGGCGGCTCGCCGCTCACCGCCGGCGCGATCGTTGCGTTCACCACGCTGCAGAACCGCCTGTTCTTCCCCGTCGCCCGGATGCTCGAGACGTTTGTCGAGCTGCAATCGAGTCGGGCGTTGTTTGGTCGCATCTTCTCTTACCTCGACATCGAGCCCGACATCGTTGAGGCAGCCGACCCCGTCACGCTTGAGGCTCACGATGCTCAGGGTGTCGTTCGTTTCGACGACGTGCACTTCCACTACCCGGGGACCGACGTCGCCTCACTCGACGCCATCGACGTCGTCGCCGAGCCGGGCCAATTGGTGGCGTTCGTCGGTCCCTCCGGTGCAGGGAAGTCGACGGTGCTCCAGCTCGTGGCCCGGCTGTATGACCCCGACCGTGGAGCGATCACCATCGACGGGGTCGACCTGCGCAACCTGTCGTTTGCCTCGCTCGCCGATCTCGTCGGATTCGTCACCCAGGAGAGCTACCTGTTCGCCGGCTCGTTGCGCGACAACATCGCCTATGGCCATCCCGATGCCACCGACGACGGCGTCATCGCCGCCGCCAGCATGGCGGCGATCCACGACCGGATCATGGAGTTTCCCGATGGCTACGACACGATCGTCGGCGAGCGCGGGTTTCGACTGTCCGGTGGTGAGCGTCAGCGAATCGCCATCGCGCGGGTCCTCCTCGCCGACCCGCACGTGCTCGTGCTCGACGAAGCGACCTCGGCGCTTGACACGGCATCGGAGCGTCGGATCCAAGAGGCGCTCGGCACGCTGGTCACCGGGCGGACGACGTTGGCCGTTGCGCATCGGCTCTCCACGATTCAGGCGGCCGATGTGATCCATGTCGTCGACCATGGAACGATCATCGAGTCGGGCACCCACGCGTCACTGCTCGCGGCGGGCGGGGCCTACGCCGACTTGTACCGCGAACAGTTCTCCGACGGCGCCGTAGAGACCGAGTGCGCCGACGGTGTCGTGTTGACCGACGGCACGGTTCGCCCCGCCGAGCCCCACGACCGCCGCCTCATCCGCGTGTGACGTGATCGTGACAGATGGGGTCTGACCCCATCTGTCACGCATGCGCGGACAGGTCCACCGCAGCGCGTGAATCGTGACAGATGGGGTCTGACCCCTGCTGTCACAGGTTCGGTGCGAGGTTCTGGATCAGTTGCCAGCCAGCGAGTACGTCGTCGCGGGTTGTTGTTCGTGCTCCCACGCAGAAGCGCAGCGCAATTCGACCGTCGAGGTCGGTCCGGGTGAACAGTGCATCGCCCGACTGGTTGATCTGTTCGATGGTTGCCTCGGTCGCTTCGTTGGCCGCGGCGAGATCGCTGCCCTTGTTGGCGATGCACAGCAGGTTCAACGGGTGCGGCGCGAGTACGTCGAATCGACCGTCGGCCGCGACCCACTCGGCGAGCTCGGTGGTGAGCGCGACATGTCCGCGCAACATGTCGACGATCGCATCGACGCCGTCGCAGCGGATCGTCATCCACAACTTGAGCGCCCGGAACCGACGACCGAGCGGGATCTGCCAGTCGCGGTAGTCGATGGCCGCGCCCGTGTCACCGGCCGCCGATCGCAGATACTCGGGAAGGATGCTCAGCGCGCCGAGCAGCGCCCGGCGGTCGCGCGTCCAATACAGGTCGCAGTCGAAGTTGACGCCCATCCACTTGTGGGGATTGGTGCAGTACGAGTCGGCGTAGTCCAACCCGTCGTTCAGCCACCGAAACTCGGACGCGAGCGCGGCGACTCCGGCCATCGCCGCGTCGGCATGCATCCACACGCCGTGCTGTGCACAGATCTCGCCGATCTCGCGCACGGGATCGACGGCCATCGACGACGTCGAACCGATGGTGGCGCACACGAAGAACGGCGTGAGTCCTGCCGCCTCATCGGCTTCGATCGCGGCGCGCAGTGCTCCGGGACGCATGGCGAACCGGTCGTCGTGTTCGACCGTGCGGATGTGTTGGGTGCCGATACCAGCGATGCGCAGGCCCTTCTCGATGCTCGAGTGCGCTTGCGAGGTGGCATACGCGACCAGTCGAGCGGTGTTGCCGTCGGCATTCACTGCGCCGCCGGTCGCCTGCCACCGCGCCGACAGAATGGCGACGAGCGTCGCTTCGCTGGCCGTGCCCTGAATCACGCCGCCGCCGTTCTCGCTCGTTGATCGGAACGCTGCTGGCAGTCCCAACAGCTCTTGCATCCAATCGAGCATCAGGGTCTCGAGTTCGGTCGCCGCTGGCGAGGTCGTCCAACTCATCCCGTTCACGCCGAGACCGGCCGACAACAACTCGCCAAGGATCGACGAGTACGACGTGTTGGCAGGGAAGTAGGCGAAGAAGCGGGGGTGTTGCCAGTGCGTGAGCCCCGGAACGATGATCGAATCGAGGTCGTCGAGTACCGCATCGAACGGTTCGGGTGCAGCGGGCGGGTGTGTTGGCAGCGCGGCACGGATCTCGCCGGGCACAGCCGACGACGTCACCGGGCGCTCGCCGATCGTTTCCAGATAGTCGGCGATCCAGTCGATCAGCTCGTGACCGCGGGCGCGGAACTCATCGGGGGTCATCGGCGTGTTGTACCAGGCCTTAGACGGTCTGGTCGATCTGCTTGCGGCCGCGATACACGCCGTAGGCCACGCGGCCGAACACGCCGACCATGGCGACTCCCATGATCACGAACACCAGCGTCTGGCGCCATCCGCCACGTGCCTCGCTGCCGCATCCCGGCCGTTGCAGTGCGCCGAGGCAGTCGCTCAGGTTGCGTTCGTCGGGAATGAACTCGTTGTCGGTTACCGGTGGGACCGTGTTGTCGACGGTCGAGGCGATCGCCGCGGCCGCTGATACATGGTCGGCAGCGGCGTGTGCCGTGGCGGCGGCTGGTACGGCGAGCGCAACGACGAGCAGAACCAAGCCGACGGCGAGGGCTGCTCTACGATGCACGTCTTGATTCAACCGCAATCCCCCCAGCGGGACACCGTCGTCGTCGTCGATTTCGGGGCGCAGTACGCGCAGTTGATCGCCCGCCGAGTGCGCGAGCTGCAGGTCCACTCCGAAATCGTCCCCCACAACGTCACCGCCGCTCAACTCGACGAACGCCGGCCGGCGGCGATCGTGTTGTCGGGTGGGCCGAAGAGCGTGCACGTCGACGGCGCACCGTCGCTCGATCCAGCGATCTACGACCTCGGCATCCCGATCTTCGGCATCTGCTACGGCGCGCAGCTCATCGCCCAGCAGCTCGGCGGAACCGTGGGTCGCGGGATGCAGGGCGAGTACGGCCGTGCCGAAGTCACCCGAACCGGCCCGTCGTTGTTGTTCCCCGACGACGCACCGACGGTGCACGACGCATGGATGAGCCACTTCGACGGCATCACCGTGGCTCCCGACGGGTTCGAGGTCACGGCGACCACACCCGGCGCGCCGGTGGCCGCCCTCGAGAACGACGAACGCCGGATCTACGGCGTGCAGTTCCACCCCGAGGTCAAACACTCGCCCTTCGGGATGGGCGTGCTCGATCGATTCCTCCACGAACGCGCGGCGATCGGCCGCGGGTGGGAGATGTCGTCGGTAATCGACGAGCAGGTCGCGGCCATCCGCGCGCAGGTGGGCACCGAGCGAGCGATCTGCGCGCTGTCGGGTGGTGTCGACTCGTCGGTTGCTGCGGCACTCGTGCACAAAGCGATCGGCGCCCAGCTCACCTGCGTGTACGTCGATACCGGTTTGATGCGCAAGGGCGAGAGCGAGCAGGTCGTCGAGACGTATCGCCGCAACATGGGTGTGGAACTGATCCATGTCGATGCAGGTGACCGCTTCTTCGCCGCGCTCGATGGGGTGACCGAACCCGAGGCGAAGCGCAAAGCGATCGGCGAGCAGTTCATCCGCGTGTTCGAAGAGCACACCGGCGGGCTCACCGATGCTCAGTTCCTCGTACAGGGCACGTTGTATCCCGACCTGATCGAGAGCGGCGGCACCGACGGCTCGGCCGCCGTCATCAAGAGCCACCACAACGTCGGCGGCCTCCCCGAAGACATGACCCTCGAACTCGTCGAACCGTTGCGCGACCTGTTCAAAGACGAGGTGCGGCGGGTTGGTCTCGAGTTGGGATTGCCCGACGAGATGGTGTGGCGACAGCCGTTCCCTGGGCCGGGGTTGGGCGTGCGGATCATCGGCGAGGTCACCCGCGAGCGCGTCGCCGTGCTGCAGGAGGCCGATGCGATCGTCCGGGCCGAACTGGCGGCGGCAGGGCTCGAGCGTGAGATCTGGCAGTCGTTCGCTGTGCTTGCCGACATCCGCTCGGTCGGTGTGATGGGCGACGAGCGAACGTATGGGCATCCGATCATCATCCGCGCGGTCACCAGCGACGACGCCATGACCGCCGACTGGGCGCGCATTCCCTACGACGTGCTGGAGACGATGTCGCAGCGGATCATCAACGAGGTGGCGGGAATCAACCGGGTGGCGTACGACATCACGTCGAAACCCCCTGGGACCATCGAGTGGGAGTAGGCGATCAGACTCGGCTGCGCGTCGGGTCGATGTGCCCCGTACGCTGGACCTACGGCGCCGCGATGGAAACCGACCACGCTGCGTGGTGTGACCGTCGTCGCAGAAGTTTCGTCGTGTGTTCGAAACACGTTCGTCATAATCGCTAGGCTCTGCCGTCGATTATGAGGTCATTCCTCCGCGTCCTCCCCGTCGCCGCAACCGTTGCCATCGTCGTTCCGATGATGGCCCCCGCATCGGTTGCCGCGAGCCCTGTCGATCAACAGCGCGATCGTGTCGAATCGATCGTCGATGAGCTCGAGCGGCTCGAAGAACGAGCTCGCTCCATCGGCGAGCAGTACGTCGAAGCGCTCGACACGAAGAGCCAACTCGACGACGAGATCGTCGAAGCCGAACAGCGCGTCGCCGAGAAAGAGGCCGAGCTCGAGCGCCTGCGCGGCAATCTCGGCGAGATGGCGCTCCGCAGCTTTGTCGGCGGGGGCGCAGCCCCACTCGGCCCGTTGTTCGAGGACTCGACCAATCTGAACGATGCGTTGCAGCGCGACGAGCTGGCGCGCGTGGCGCTCAGCGCTGGCAACGTCACCTCCGACGAGCTCGACCAGCTCGTCGCCGATCTCGAAGACGAGCGCGACGATCTCGACAACAAACGCTCGCAGGCTGAAGCGCTC
>JBCBSO010000246.1:0-6396 GCA_039819205.1 Actinomycetota bacterium | reverse complement strand
GCTTGCCGACGTCACGCTGTTTGAGCTCCTGACGCACACGGCCGGGCTGCCCGACAGCGTCGGCGACGACTACGAGACCATCGATCGGGCCGCCTTCATCGACCGGGCGATGTCGAACGTCGGCGAACCCGGCGAGTACGAGTACTCCAATGTCGGGTACAGCCTGCTCGGCATGGTGATCGAGACGGTCAGCGGCCTGGGGTACGAGGCGTACCTGCACGACGTCTTCTTCGATCCCGCCGGAATGGATTCGACCGGGTACGTGATTCCCGAGTTCGACCGCACCAACGTCGCGGTCGGCTACGACGGCGACGATGCGCTCGGCACGCCCGATGAGCAGCCGTGGGCCGACGACGGGCCGTGGTGGAATCTGCGCGCCAACGGAGGGATCTTGTCGACGGCGGCCGACATGCGGCGGTGGAACGACGCACTGAGCGGTGACGAGATGCTGTCGGCGCAGGCCAAGCAACAGCTCTTCGCCCCGCACGTGGAGGAGGGGCCAGACGCCGGCACGTACTACGGATACGGATGGGTCAGCTTCCCGCTCGACGACGGTCGTTGGTTTCACGGACACAACGGCGGCAACGGCATCTTCTTCGCCGACGTCCTGCGTTTCGCCGACGACAACCGATTGATCTTCCTCGCCTCCAACCACGCCGGCGCCGACGAGGACGCCGCGTTTCGTCTCGGCGAAGTGCTGGTCGACGGCGGCATCGGCGCCGCGTGCCTCCCGCCGCTCGACATCACAGCGTTCGACAGCACCCCGGACTTTCCGAACACCGACGCGGGCGACACATCGAAGGCGATGGTCGACGCGCTCCTCGGAGGCGACGCCAACGCGCTGCGCCAGTTCGCCGAAACCCACGTGTCCGAACAGCTCGCCGACGGTGCGTCGATCGACGAGCAAGTCGCCCAGCTCGCGGAACTCCAACAGGAGTTCGTCGGCTATACCGTCGAGATGGTGCACGTCGAGGACGCCCAGCGGACCCACGTGGCCATGGCCTCCCCGAGCGACGGTCGGGTCGTACTCAGCGTGTACGTCGACCCAACCGATCCCGCGCTCATCACGTGCGTGCAGATCGACAGCCCGTGAGGGTGCTGCTCGTCGAAGACGACGACTCGCTCGGTGACGCCATCGTCACCGGGCTGCGCCTCGAAGCGTTGGCCGTCGACTGGGCGCCCACCGTTGCCGACGCAGAAGAGCTGCTCGTCGCCACGGAATACGACGTGGTGTGTCTCGACCTCGCGTTGCCCGACGGCGACGGCCTCGACCTGTGCCGGCGGATGCAGGTCGGAGCACTCCGCCGGCCGAAGCGGCTGTTGATGTTGACCGCTCGCGACGGAGTCGCCGACCGCGTCGCCGGCTTAGACGCCGGCGCCGACGACTACCTCGTGAAGCCCTTCAAATTGGCCGAGCTCGCTGCGCGAATCCGCGCCCTGGTCCGCCGTGACGATCAACGCGGTTCCGTTGTCGAGGTTGCCGATCTGCGCGTCGACGTCGCGGCCCGACGGGTGACTCGGCGCGGCGAACCGATCGCCCTCACCGGCCGAGAGTTCGCCGTGCTGCACTATCTGGCGGCTCACGCCGGCGAGGCGGTGTCGGCGGAGCGACTACTGGAGCACTGTTGGGATGCCAACGCCGACGACCTCACCAGCAGCGTGAAGGTGATTCTCTCGCGGGTGCGCGGCAAGCTCGGCGAACCCACGCTCATCACCACCGAACGAGGCGTCGGTTACCGCCTCGACGCGCTGTGATGCGGCGCTCGTTGCGCACCCAACTAGTGGCGCTCGGTCTGGCCGCGTCCGTCGTGCCGCTGCTCGTTCTGCTGTTGGTGGTGTTCGGTGTCGAAGAGGAGGATGAGTCGGTTCGGACGGGCGACGGTGGGGTCGATGTGGTTGCCGACTCTGGTGTGTCCCCATGGATTCCGGGTGCCGCGCTTGTGCTGTCGTTGGCGTCCGTCGGTCTTGTCTGGCTCTGGGCGAAACGGGCAGTGGATCCGATCGAACAGATGACGTCGCTCACCGATGACATCCAGGCGGGGTCGCTCGACCGCCGGCTGGAACTCGACGGTGCGCCGACCGAGATTCGCGAGCTCGGAGCGAGCTTCGACCGAATGCTCGATCGGCTGGCCGCTTCGTCCTCGCTCGAACGGCAACTCATCGAGGAGGCGAGCCACGATCTGCGGACACCACTCGCCGCGCTCGCGGCACGTCTCGAAGTTGCGGGAAAACGCTCTGATCCAGACGAGATCGCCGCCGACCTCGACCGATGTCAGGCCGACGTCGACCGACTCCGGTCGACCCTCGATCTCCTCCTCGTGTCGTCACGCACTCGCCAAAGCGAGCTCGAGCAAGTCGACAACGACTTGGTTGCGGTCGTCGCTCGGGTGGTCGAACGGCAGTTACTGCTGACGCCCGACGTCTCGATCGTCGTTGAGGCTCCGTTGTCGTTGACGATCGGCGTCGATGGGGCGAGCGTGGAGCGGGCGGTAGCGAATCTCGTGACCAATGCCGTCGAGCACGGCGGCGGCGCCCCGGTCGACATCGAAGTCCGAACGCTGAACAACGCTGTGGAGCTTGTCGTCACAGACGAAGGCCCGGGGATCGACGCCGAGCGGCTCCCACACATCTTCGATCGCTACGCAGGCGACCACCACGGTCTCGGGCTCGCGCTCGTCAAGCAGGTTGCCGACGTGTACGGCGAGGTCAACGCCGAGTCGCCCGTCGACGGGCGGAATGGGACACGAGTGACGCTGCGACTCCGCAGTACGGAGCGCTTCGACGAGCGCTTTGGGCAGGAGCGCGGCCGCCCGGCGAGTCCGAACTCACGGGTCGAGTGAGGGTGCGGTTCGGTTGACAAGCACCACGGGGCACGGGGCCCGGCGGACAAAGCCGGCCGCCGTGCTGCCGAGCACCAAGCGGTCCAAACCGGTGCGACCTTGCGTCGACGCCACGATCGCTGCTGCGCCTTGGTTAGTGGCGAACGCGGCGACGGCCGTGGGCACATCGTCGCCGTGGAGCACCTCGAACTGCGTGTCGGGGCCAAGCGCGCGGGCGAGGTGCGCGATGTGCGCGGACTCGACCACGTCGGTCGGCGTGTGATCCGGCTCGCTGACGTTGACGATCCACGCCGTTGCCTCCACGGTGTCGGCGAGTCGCGTCGCGATCGGGAGGGCGCGCTCCGCGAGGTCGGAGCCGTCAACGGTGGCGATCACGGGACCGTTCCATTCGGTGATGGAGACGTCGACCTCTGGTCCGACGCAGATCACTGGAACCCGAGCCTCGGCGACAACGGTGCTGGTCACACTTCCGATGACGGCGGCGGTGCGCCCGAGCCCGCGAGACGACATGACGACCATCGCGTTCGAACGATCGATCTGGCGCAACAGTCCGGCGACGGGGTCGTGGTGTTGGACGACCGTCGTGTCTATCTCGACACCGGCGGCGCGTGCGTCTTGAACGGACTGGTGCGAGTCGCACTGCCGGGCGAGTCGTTCACCGATTCCGTCGACGATGGCATCAAACGCAACGACTTCGACGACGCGGACGGAGCACGCCGCGCGCTGTGCCAGTCGAGCGGCAACGTCGATCGCCCGCCACGACTCCTCCGACCCATCGACGGCCACAATCAATGTGTCGATCATCGGATCCTCCCTTCTCGCTGTGTGCAGCGCTGCGCACATCCTCAGTGTGCGGTGCCACGCTTCGCTTGTGTAGAGGCCGTTGACACATCCGACGTCGGATCGCTGCTCAGGGAGTTGTTCGCAGACTCGATGGACGGCCGACGGTGCAGAGCGCTTGGTCCCGCTCGTCGATCGACGCGTCGGCGAGTCGGGCCCGTCAGGCGAGCGTCAACGTTGACGAGATGCGCCGGGCGCTGTCCGTGCACAAGGGTCCGGCGGCACGGGACGGTCGATCAGCGTTGCGCTTCACCGTCGCGGTGAGCGCACCAGGATCGGATCACTGCGGTGAGTTCGTCCTGCCGCCGGTTGATGTCATCGATGTCGGTGAAGCGCATCGTGCGAACGAGGCGACCATCGCCGACCAGATTGGGATGATCCCCAGGGATTTCTGCGCCGCGGTGAAACATCAGGCTCACGATGCGCTTCGCCGGCGAGAAGCTCGCGATGTTGCCGCGGTACGAGAATGTCGGTGTCTTCCACTTGATCGACTCGTCGATCCGAGGATCGGTATCGAGGATGATCGCCCGCACTGCCTGCATCTCGGTGGCGAGCGGATGGTCATGCGTCGCGAACCACTCGTCGACTGCGGCGGTGGTCATGGCTGAGGCGCGTCGCCGGCAAGAAACGCAGGGTATGCGGCTGTGTCGACGATGAAGTCGATGGCAGTGATCCGTCCGTCCCCCACGGAGAGGAGCTCGGCGACTCGCATGCGGGCGGAGCCGTTGACCACGTCATAGAGGTGGACCACCCGTTGGCCCTGAGGGACCTCGGCGAGGAGGGTGGCCGTGAAGCCGCTTGGCCACGTTTCCCCACTGAGGAACGCATCGACACCCCGTTTCTCGGGAGCGGTGTTGAACCTGAACACCACCTCGTCGGCAAGCAACGATCGTTTCTCCTCCGTTGATGCGCGGCCCGTCCACGCATCCCACCACTGGCGTCCGATCGATTGGGCACTGCTCGCATCTGTCATCAGGTCGACAATAGATATCACCATCTATATATTCAAGAGATCATATACTATGTGAATGCCGCTGACCGTGAGCACAGAACACGCCGCCGACACGCTGCGCGTCCTCAGTCACCCGGTACGACTCCAGATCATGGAGCACGCCGCCGCGGGCGAGATCTCGGTGGGTGCGCTGTCCAGTGCGCTCGGTCTCGGACAGCCGACCACAAGTCAGCACCTGCGCGTACTTCGCGACCACGGGCTGCTGCAGGCGAAGAAGGACGGCCAGCGCCGTCTGTACAGCGTGTCGCCAGGGCCACTGGAGGAGGTCCGATTCGTCCTCGACGGAATCTGGACGGCGCCGCTGGAACGGTTGCGGACCGCGGCGGAGCAACGAGCGGGTGGGTGAGACCGTGAGCGAGGAGATCGCCACGCACTCGTTGTTGATCGATGCGCCAATCGACGTGGTGTTCGCGCTGTTGACGACGGGCGAGGGTCTGTGTGCGTGGATGGCTGTCGACGCAACCGTGGACGCCACGCCCGACGGAGCGATCAGCTGGACGCACGAAAACGGGGCCACCGTGCGAGGACGGTTCACCAGCATCATCGCCCCGCGCCGGGTCGCGTTCACCTATGGCTGGGTCGGCAACACCGAGATTCCGCCAGAGAGCACGGTGGTCGAAATCGACCTCGAGTCAACCAACGATGGTGCGACTCAGCTGCAGTTGCGACACCGCTTGCTCCCGCCTGAGGAGCGCGTCGAACATGAGCATGGCTGGCAGTACTTCACTGGGCGTCTCGCTGCGGTGGCGCCGGGCTGGTCGTAACCCAGCCGGACCGCTCCGTTGAGCACGTCGATCGCCCACTGAGGGCCGTCGGCGAGTGGCTCGTCGGCTGGTGAGGCGCTGCTCGTTCGACGAGACTCGGCTTGATGGCGAAGGGCGGCGAGACAACGGCTGGCGAGCATCGTCCCCCGCGCCATGACGTGGTGGTCGTTGGTGCCGGGATCTCCGGGCTCGCGGTCGCGCAAGCGATGGTGCACGCCGGCCGATCGGTGGTGGTGCTCGAGGCTCGCGATCGTGTCGGCGGTCGACTTTGGAGTCGTCACCTCGACGGCGGTGCCCAGCGCGTCGACGCTGGGGCGACGTGGTACTGGCCGGGCGAGCACCGGGTGGCTCGGCTGGTGGACGAGCTTACGGTGGCGACTCACGACCAGTTCATTGCGGGCGACGCGATGTATCACGACCGGCCTCGCGCCCAGCGCATCGACGGCAACCCGATCGACGTTCCGTCATACCGATTCACCGACGGTGCGCAGTCGCTGGCTGAGGCTGTCGCCGCGCAGCTGCCGGCCGACGTGGTCCAGTTCGGAGTCGCGGTCCACGAGATCGACAGCCGTGGCAAACGACTTGTCGTGCGGTACCGGGAGTCGACCGACTCGGTGCAGCAGGCCGAGGCCGATCATGTCGTGATCGCACTTCCGCCCGCCTTGGCGACCCACCGCATCGTCTTTCAACCTGGGCTGTCCGAAGAGCTGCGCCGGATCGCGACGGCCACACCGGTGTGGATGGGTGCGATCACCAAGGTCGTCGTGCACTTCGAGACGGCCTTCTGGCGTACTCACGGCTTGTCGGGCAGCGCAACCAGCCACATCGGACCGATGCGCGAAGTGCACGACATGAGCGGCCCTGACGGTGAGCCGGCAGTGCTCTTTGGCTTCGCTCCCAGTCGATCGCCGTCCGACACGGTGACCGAGCAGCAGGTGCG
>JBCBSO010000245.1:0-6435 GCA_039819205.1 Actinomycetota bacterium | reverse complement strand
CATCGCGTGTCTCGATGTAGCCGTAGCCGGGTTCGATCTGTTGGCCGGCGTAGAACTCGGGATCGGGATGCGTGGTGCGATCGAGCGTGGTCACGGCGTCGGTCACGCCGTCGTCGGAGACGATCACGTAGTCGGCGCCGCCCTCGAGGCCACGGAACAGCAGCGACCCGAACGCATCGACCGTCCCTTCGGTCGCGGGACTTGCCGGATCGGCCACCGGGGCGACCGCGAGCGAGGTCCCCGACTCGGCACCGGTGATCGCCAGTTGCTCCACACCCGGCTGCAGTGAGGCGTCGAGCTCGATCGTCGGCAGTGTGCTGGTGGTGGCGGCCGGTTCGCTCGCCGCCGGAGCAGTTGAGGGGGCGGCTGTCGCCGGTGCCGTGGTCGCGGCCGTCGACTCACCCGCGGATGCGGTGGTCGTCGACCCACCATCGTCGCTGTCGGAAGAGCACGCGGCCGCGATCAAGGTCGCGGCCAGCAGCAGAGCGGGAAGACGTCGATGCACGAACGGCGATGATGGCAGCTCGTTCGCTCGATACCGTGTCGCAGGTGATCGAAATGCTGCCCTCCACCGAGCGATTCGATCTCGACGCGATGCTCGACGACCTCCGCCGGCTCGTCGAGGTGGAGTCGCCGTCGCACGACCCGACGCTGCTCGCCGTGTCGGCAGCGGAGTTGGCGGCGATGATTGAACGGCACCTCGGTACCCCGGCCGAGCTCGTCGACAGTCCGGCCGGGCCGCACGTGTGGTGGAGGGGCGGACCGTCGTCGAAGGTGTTGATCCTCGGCCACCATGACACGGTCTTTCCCGAAGGCACGTTGACGCAGCGGCCGTTCACCGTGCGCGACGGCCGCGCCACCGGCCCTGGTGTGTTCGACATGCTCGGCGGAATCGTGCAAGCGCTGCACGGGCTCGCCGAGCTGCGACGCAGTGGGCACAGCCTCGACGGCGTCGAGCTGTTGTTCAGCTCGGACGAAGAGGTCGGATCCGGCGCATCACGTGCATTGATCGAGGAGCGCGCTCGGGCGTGCGGCGCCGTGTTGGTGCTCGAACCGTCGGGCGACGGGGGAGCGGTCAAAACGGGCCGAAAGGGGTGCGGCACCTTCGAGGTACGAGTTGGTGGGCGCGCTGCGCACGCCGGGCTCGAGCCCGAGCGTGGTGTCAACGCGCTGATCGAGGCGGCCGGCCAGGTGTTGGCGATCGCCGCGATCGGGCGCCCGGACATCGGCACCACGGTGACGCCAACGGTGGCCACCGCAGGCACCGCCGACAACGTGATTCCGGCCGAAGCGCGAGTGAGCGTCGACGTCCGTGTCGAGTCGGCGGAGGAGGCGCGACGGGTGGAAGCTGCGATGGCCGCCCTCGTTGCGTCGCACCCGGAGGCAGAGCTCGAGGTCACGGGCGGAGTGAACCGTCCGCCGATGCCCGAGTCGGCGTCGGCCACGCTGTTTCCGCTGGCCACATCGGTGCACCCGGAGCTCGACGGTGTTGCCGTGGGCGGCGGCAGCGATGGCAACTTCACCGCGGCGATCGGTGTGCCCACGTTGGATGGGCTGGGCGCCGTCGGTGGTGGTGCGCACGCTGATCACGAGTTCATCGAGGTCGACACGATGCCGGCGCGGGCCCAGCTCATCGCCGGCATCGTTGCCCAACTGCTCTGACCGGCGCAGTTCCCCCGTCGACACGCAGCGCGTGGCCCAACGCATCTTCCGGATCCGGTGGATGCCCGACCGCTCCACTGTTCTGTTCGCCGAATCGGGCGCCTGGCGCCCGGAATCCCCGGAATTTCGGCAGGGGTCCGACGTCAGCGCAGATCACACGTCCGATGAACGCTCGGCGGTGAGTCGATCGAACGCGGCGACGCGTTCGGTGTCTTCGTAGTCCTCCTGCTCGACGAGCTTGCCCCACACGGCGCGTGCGAACAGCACCGCTCGGTTGCAGTACCGCTCGTTGCCGTCGGAGTCGAGCGACCAGTCGACCACACGCACGGCCACTCTCGTGTTCCACGGCGGGCCGTTGACCAAGATGTCCTCGACCTGCATCTGCAAGCCCTCGTCGACGTAACGCTGCAGAAACCGTTCGAGTTCCGCACGGCCGCGGTGCGTCACATGCTGCTCGCGGCCGGCGTTGGCAGGACGGAACATCGTCGACCAGGTGTTGCTCCCGGGGAAGGCCAACGTCGCGTCATCAGCAAACCCGGCCAGCACTGGCTGGTAGTTGCCGCGATTGAGGTGATCGATGTTCGACCGAATCATGCGCCGAACGGCGGCTTTGTACATCGCTGCGATCTCCGATCCCGTCGTCTGTGGTCTCGCTAGATCGATCAATCTAGTCGCTATGGTGACGGGATGCCAGACGCTCCTCCCACACGCGAACGGCTCATCGACGCGGCTGCGCGCAACTTTCGGCGGCGCGGCTACGCAGCGACCGGCGTCAAGGCTGTGCTGCGCGAGAGCCATGCCCCGTATGGCTCGCTGTACCACCACTTTCCTGGCGGCAAGTCCGATCTCGGGGTGGCGGCGATCGAGCGGGGCAGCGAGGAGTACCTCGAGCTCACCCAGATGTACTTCGACGACGATGACACCCCGCTCGACGTCTGTATTGAACGATTCTTCTTGGGCGCGGCGGATCTGTTGATCGCCACCGACTTCGAAGATGCGTGCCCCATCGCCACGATCGCCGGCGAGATCGCGAGTACCGACGCGGCCATGCGCGCAGCGGCGGGACGCGCGTTCGAGTCCTGGATCGCAGTCGTCGAGGCACGGCTGGCCCGCGAAGGGATAACGCGCGACACCGCCCGTCGTTGCGCCGTTCAGCTGTTCTGTGCCATCGAGGGAGCGTTCCTGTTGGCGCGTACCACTCGCTCGACTGAACCGCTGCTCGCCGCCGGCGCTGGCGTCATCGCTGCACTCCCGGCGACCTGAAGCAGCTCGATTCTGTGCGCGGAATCAGGCGCGTAGCGCCGGCAATCCCCGGTTTTTCGGTGGGGGATCGGTTCTGTTCGCGGAATCCGGCGCGAGGCGCGGGAAATCCCCGGGATTTCTGAGTTACTCGGGTTGGTCGAGGGCCTTGGTGACGTCGCCGGGGGAGAGGCTGCCGATCGAGCGATACAACTCGAGCTTGTCGCGCGTGTCGGTGATGTCGAGGTTGCGCATCGTCAGCTGCCCGATGCGGTCGAGCGGCCCGAACGCCGCATCTTCCACCCGTTCCATCGACAGCCGGTCGGGCTCGTAGGTCAGGTTCGGGCTGGTCGTATCGAGGATCGTGTAGTCGTCGCCGCGGCGGAGGCGCAGCGTGACCTCGCCCGTCACGGTCGAGCCGACCCAGCGCAGCAGCGGCTCGCGCAGCATCAGGCTCTGCGGGTCGAACCACCGGCCCTCATACAGCAACCGACCGAGCCGCCGGCCCATCGTGTCGTAGCTCTCCAGCGTGTGCTCATTGTGGATACCGGTGAGCAATCGCTCGTAGGCGATCTGCAGCAGCGCCAGCGCCGGGCCCTCGTAGATACCTCGGCTCTTGGCTTCGATGATTCGGTTCTCGATCTGGTCGCTCATCCCCAGGCCGTGGCGCCCGCCGATCGCGTTGGCCTCGACGACGAGGTCGACCGGGGTGGCGAACGTGGCGCCGTTCAGCGCGACCGGCCACCCTTCCTCGAAGCGAATGGTGACGTCTTCGGTCTCGATCGTGACCGCCGGATCCCAGTGGGCCACGCCCATGATCGGCGACACGATCTCCATCGAGGTCGACAGCTCCTCGAGCGATTTCGCTTCGTGCGTCGCACCCCAGATGTTGGCGTCGGTCGAGTAGGCCTTTTCGACCGGGTCGCGATACGGCAGATCGCGGGCGACCAGAAACTCGCTCATCCCCTGTCGTCCGCCGAGCTCGTCGACGAACGTCGGGTCGAGCCACGGCTTGTACACCCGTAGGTCGGGGTTGACCAGCAAGCCGTACCGGTAGAAGCGTTCGATGTCGTTGCCCTTGTACGTCGAGCCGTCGCCCCAGATGTCGACGTCGTCGTCGCGCATCGCCTGGACCAGCAGTGTGCCGGTCACGGCGCGGCCGAGCGGCGTGGTGTTGAAGTACGTGCGCCCGGCGGTGCGGATGTGGAACGCACCGCACTGCAGCGCGATCAGTCCCTCGCGGACCAACTCGTCGCGGCAGTCGACCAAGCGGCCGGCTTCGGCTCCGTACTGCACGGCGCGGTCGGGCACCGACGCCAAGTCTGGCTCGTCGTACTGGCCGAGGTCGGCGGTGTACGCATAGGGGATCGCGCCTCGTTCGCGCATCCAGGCGACCGCGGCGGAGGTATCGAGGCCGCCGGAGAAGGCGATGCCGACGCGCTCGCCGGCGGGCAGGGACGAGAGGACCCTGGCGCGGCTGGCCGAATCCTGCGACGTGTCACTCATCGGGCGGTGACGCTACCGCCGGGGTCGGCGGAGGCGCCGGCCGATAGCGCCCGGCGAAGGAGGCGACAGCGATCACCGCCAGCGCGCCCGCGATCGCGAGCTCGACGAACGCCAGCCCGGTCGAACGCCAGAAGTCGGGGATCGCGACGAGGGCCATCGCCGCAGCGCCGCCCAGGGTGATCCACGGCACCCCGCGCATCGCATACGTCGAGGCGACACCGATCACGATGATGATGGCGAAGGGGATGATCCGCACGATCACCGGTTGCGGGGTTGAGCGCGGCCCGAGCCACCAGGTACCGATGCCGAGTTCCTCGCTCGTCTTCCACACCGCCGCATAGGCAAAGAACGCCGCGGCCCACGCGCCGGCGAGGGTCATTCGCCAACCGATCGTGAGCTCGCCAACCTGGGGGACGCGCGCCGCGTCCGGTGGCGGCGGGGGCGGGGTGGTCGGCGCCGCGGTCGGCGGTCCGGGCGCGTCGGGCACGAAACCACCCTACGGGCCGATCCCCAGGCACCACTCGCGCGGCGATACCCTGCGCCGACGATGTCCACCCCCGCTGCGGTCAATGGCGACGCGATGGGACGCGCTGCGCCAGCGTTCCAGAAGCTGTCGATCTTCTACCCGATGTGGAACGAAGAGGAGTACATCGAGCGAGCGCTTGCCGCTGGGCGGAGGGCGAGCGAGCATCTGGTAGCCGATAGGGAGATTGGCGACTACGAGCTGATCGTGATCGACGATGCGTCGACCGACGCAACGGGGGCCATTGCCGATCGGATCGCGGCGGCAGACCCGCGCGTCACGGTGGTGCACCACCACAAGAACCGCAAGCTCGGCGGTGCCATGAAGACGGGATTCGCCACGGCTACCGGCGATCTGATCCTGTACACCGACGCCGACCTGCCGTTCGACATGAGCGAATTGCCGCGTGCGGTGCGGTTGTTGCGCGAGTACGACGCCGACATCGTCAGTGCGTATCGCTTCGATCGCACCGGTGAGGGCTATCTGCGCACGGTGTACACGTTCGTCTACAACCTGTTGATCCGCAGCCTGTTCGACGTGAAAGCACGCGACATCAACTTCGCCTTCAAGCTCTGTCGGGCAAGAATCTTCGACCACGTCGAGCTGCACAGCGAAGGCTCGTTTATCGATGCCGAGCTCGTGATCCGCTCGACCCGGTTGGGCTACGAGATGCTGCAGTTCGGTGTCGACTATTTCCCCCGCACCCGCGGCGAGTCGACGCTGTCGTCGCCCGGGGTGATCCTCACGATCTTGCGCGAGATGTGGGAGTTGCGCGGGGATCTCGAAGGGATCGAACCGGTGGTGGAGCGTCGCTGAATCATCCGTTGCGGCGCCCAGTTGAGCCGCGCAGAAACTGCGGGTGAACTCGGTCAACGCGCGCCGATCGCGGGGGTTGCGGTTGGTAGGGTAACCAGCCACACCCAACCCGTCCCGCCCCCGTGAACGCTCAGTCCCGTCCCCCAGCCCAGGCACCCGTGCCGTCGGCCGCAAAGTGGCTGCCGGCCATTGCCGCAGCAGGGGTTTTGGGCACGGTCGTGGTCGCGGGGGTGGCGATGGGTGGGGGGAGTGGTGGCGGTAGCGATCAGCCAGCAGCCGGCCAGGTCAGCGTGCCGTCGGAGTCGGTGTTGCCGATCCCCGAGTCGGTCCCGGTCATCGAGACCATTGAAACCTCCGTGCCCGTCGAGAAGACGGTGCTCGACCGCACGGTGAGCAACGGCATGGTCGGCTCCGACATCCAAGAAGTGCAGCAGCGCTTGACCGATCTCGGCTTTTGGCCCGGTCCGGCCGACGGCATCTTTGGCGAGCAGACCCGTGCCGCGGTGTGGGCCTACGAGAAGCTCGTGATGGGCGTCGAGTCGTCGTCGCCGAGCGGGCAGGTCACTCCCGACATGTGGGACGAAATGCAGGATCCGTTCGTGATCAAGCCGCGGCGTCCGAACTCCACGCCGAATCACACCGAGGTGTACCTGCCCGAGCAGGTGTTGGCGATCTTCCACAACGACGTG
>JBCBSO010000244.1:0-6447 GCA_039819205.1 Actinomycetota bacterium | reverse complement strand
CCGAACTCGCTGACGAATCGAACACTGCGCGGCTGACGCCGGGCACGCCGAGCCAGGTCGTCGATCGCGCCGTAGCTCCATCCGTACGACAGGTGGCTGTCGGTGCCGTCCAGTTGCGGCAGGTGCGCGGCAACGCCGCTGTGGGCCACGGTGAGCCGACTCGGGTCGACGCTGTCGAATGCTCGCTTCACCCACCGGTCGAGCACCGACTTGTTCCACGATGGGAGCTGTTGTGCAGTTGTGGTGGTGAGCCGTCGACGCAGGCCTTCACGCTGTTCGCCGGTTGGCTGAGCAGCCGGATCGTTGTGCGCGTTCCACAGCACGATCGACGGATGATGAGCGAGCTGGTCCACGGCGGCTCGCGCCTGTTCCACCGCCTGGGAGCGAACGCTGCGGGCATGACCCCACTGCAGTGGGAAGTCCTGCAGCACGACGATCCCCTGCTCGTCGGCGGCGGAGTACCAGCTGCGATCGGCGACATGCCCGAGGACGCGCCACGCGTCGAGCCCGAGCGCGGCGGTTGCGTGTGCGGCGCGCTCGGCCGCGCTCGGATCGGCGAGCGCTGTGGTGCGCGGCGCGACCGCAACACCCTTCAAGAAGACGCGTTCGCCGTTGATCGAGCACACCCAGTTGTCCCAGTCGATCTGGCGCAGTCCGGTTCGCCGCTGCCGGCGGTCGCTGACCTCGCCATCGACGTCGATCTCGACCGACACCGTGGCCAGCGATTGGTCGCCGATCGCTCGGGGCCACCACAACGTCGGGTCGGTGATATCGATCGTCCACTCGATCTCGTTCGTCCCGGCAGCCAGGGTGAACGGCTGCTCGGCGCCAGCGTCGGCGGCGCCGGTCACGGAGGTTCGCACGACCACCTGGCGCTGGTCGTCGCTGTCGACACGGGCCACGAGTCGGAGGTGGGCTCGTCGATGATCGGCATCGCGACAGATCACGCGGAGTCGGTCGATGCGCACCGGCCCGGTCTCGTACATCAGGACCGGTCGCCACAGTCCACCGGGGTTCGGTGCATCGATGTGCGGCTGCAGTGCTCCGGTCAGATTGCGCCGACCGCGCACCCCCTGCGGGGCGCACGTCACCTCGACGGCAACGGTGTGCTCCTCCGTAAGGCTGCTCAAGGCGGTGATGTCGAAGGTGTGCGGGCTGAAGTAACCCTCCGGATCCCCGAGGTATGCGCCATCCAGCCACACGTCGGCTTGGTACATCACGCCGTCGAGCGTGAGCCATCGTCGCCGCCCGGGTTCAGGCGGGGCGGCGTGGACGCTGCCGCGGTACATGACGGGTCCGTCGTATGCGGCGAAACGCGGGGTGTTCACCCACTGGCCGGGTATGTCGATGGGGTGCCAATCGAAGTCGTCGGCGCGTGGATCGCTGTCGAGGCCGTGGCGGCGGACGTCATCGTTGGCTTCTACGGCGAGCCAGTCCGCGCGCAACTCCATTGCGGCCGAGCGTACCCACGCGCTCCGCAGCACGGTCCCGTCGTTGCAGCGCTAGGTTCGGCACATGACTGCGCGTCCCGCCACCCTCGGTGAACTCCGCTCTTCCGGATGGGTCTCTCGACCTGTCAAGCAAGAGGTGCGCGAGCATGCGATCGAACGGGTGGCCAACGGCGAGCCGCTGTTCGCCGGGGTCGCCGGGTATGAAGACACGGTCATGCCGCAGCTCGAGAACGCGCTGCTCGCCGGCCACGACGTGATCTTCCTCGGCGAGCGGGGACAGGCCAAGACGCGCATGATCCGGTCGTTGACCGGGCTGCTCGACGAGTGGATGCCCATCGTTGCGGGCAGCGAGATCAACGACGATCCGTATGCCCCGGTGTCACGTCAGGCGCGCGACCTGATCGAGGAGCTGGGCGACGCCACACCGATTGCCTGGGTTCACCGCGATCAGCGATTCGGCGAGAAGCTGGCCACGCCCGACACCTCGATCGCCGACCTGATCGGCGAGGTCGATCCGATCAAGGTGGCCGAGGGTCGTTACCTGTCCGACGAATTGACCCTCCACTACGGATTGGTGCCACGCACCAACCGGGGCATCTTCGCCATCAACGAGCTCCCCGACCTTGCCGAACGCATCCAGGTGGGCATGTTGAACGTGCTCGAAGAACGCGACGTGCAAGTGCGCGGCTACAAGATCCGCTTGCCGCTCGACGTGATGCTGCTGGCGTCGGCCAACCCCGAGGACTACACCAACCGCGGTCGAATCATCACGCCGCTGAAGGACCGCTTCGGGTCGCAGATCCGCACCCACTATCCCCTCGAAGTCGACACCGAGGTGGAGATCATGCGCCAGGAGGCGACGCCACTCGACGTGTCGACCGCCGCCGGCGATGTACATGTCGACGTGCCCGAGTACCTCGCCGATGTGGTCGCCACGTTCTCCCATCTGGCGCGCTCGAGCAACCAGGTCAACCAGCGCAGCGGGGTGAGCGTGCGCCTGAGTGTGAGCAACTACGAGGCGCTGGCGGCCAATGCACTACGTCGCGGGCTGCGCGGCGGTGAGCGATCGATCGTCGCCCGCGTCGACGACCTCGACGCGCTCGCGGCCAGCTCGATGGGCAAGATCGAGATCGAGACGCTCGAGGAAGGTCGCGAGGGAGCGATCATGGACAACCTCGTGAAGGGCGCGGTGCTCACGGTGTTCAAAGAGGTGGTCGCACCTGAGCTGACCCGTGCGGTCGTCGACTCGTTCGAGGAGGGCGTCGTTGCGCACACCGGCGAATCGATCTCCAGCGCCGACCTGGCCCAACTGGTCGACGAAGTCCCTGCGCTGCGCGAACCGGTGAACACACTCGCCGCCGGCGACGAATCACCGGCGGCGATTGGCGCAGCGGTGGAGTTCGTCCTGGAAGGGCTGCACCTCAGCAAGCGGCTGAACAAGGACGCAATGGGCGCCCAGGCGACCTATCGCGGCCGTACCTGATTGCGCCATTCCGGACACAGCGCTCGGCCCGACCTAGCGTGAGCGTGTGCTGTGCGCATTCGGTCCGGACTTCCCGTTCGACTTCCACGAGTGGGTCACGCACCCGGCTGGGATCGGACGGGTCCCAGCCGACGCGTTCGGGACGCGGGTGGCCATCGTCGGGGGCGGGATCGCCGGGCTCGTCGCCGCCCACGAGCTAGTGCGGCTCGGGCTTCAACCGGTGGTGTACGAGATCGGTCGGCTCGGTGGCCGGCTGCGCTCGGAAACGTTCGGTGGCGGAACCGGTGCGGTGGCCGAACTCGGTGGCATGCGATTCCCGCGGTCGGGAGCCACGTTCTTCCACTACGTCGATCGTTGCGCCCTCGACACACGCCCGTTCCCGAATCCGCTGACCCCTGCCGCCCCGACGACGCTGATCGAGCTCGCGGGTCAGGCGAGCTTCGCCCGCACGCTCGATGACCTGCCCGAGCTGTTCCGCGAGGTCGCTGCCGCGTGGGACGACGCCGTGCGACGGCACGCGTCGTTGCTGGAGATTCAAGATGCGATGCGCCGCCGTGACCACGCTGCAGTCGCCGCGATCTGGCGACCGATCGTGGAACGCTGGGACGACCGGACGTTCTACGACTTCGTCGCTACCTCCGAGGCGTTTCGCGCGCTGTCGTACCGCCACCGTGAGGTGTTTGGCCAGGTCGGGTTCGGTACCGGCGGCTGGGATGCCGACTTCCCCAACTCGATGCTCGAGATCCTGCGCGTCGTGATGTGTGAGTTCGAGGAAGATCAGCAACTCATCGTCGGCGGTGCCGAGCAGGTGCCGCGCCGCCTCTGGGAGTTGCCCGTGATGGCCCCCGCCCACTGGCCGGCGGGTACGTCGGTTGCGGACGTGCATCCTGGTCGGGCGACCCGTTCCGGTGTGGCGTCGATCCGCCGTGACGGCGAGCGTCTCGCGGTGACCGACCGGTGGGGCGCGACCGAGTCGTTCGATGCGGTGTTGGTGACCTGCCAGAGCTGGCTGTTGACCACGAACATCGACGTCGAGGAATCGCTGCTATCGCACGACGTGTGGATGGCCCTCGACCGGACGCGGTACACCCAATCGTCGAAGACGTTTGTGATGGTCGACCGTCCGTTCTGGAACGACGTCGACCCGGCCACCGGACGCCCGGCGATGTCGATGACCCTGACCGATCGAAACACCCGGGGCACGTACCTGTTCGACAACGGGCCCGACCAGCCCGGTGTGATCTGTCTGACCTACGCGTGGATGGGCGATGCGATGAAGGTGCTGCCGAAAAGCGCCGAAGAGCGGGCCGCACTGGCGATCGACACGCTCGAGCGGATCTACCCCACCGCCGGGCTGCGAGAGCACGTGGTCGGCGACCCGATCACCATCTCGTGGGAGGCCGATCCGAACTTCCTCGGCGCATTCAAGGGGGCGTTGCCCGGGCACTATCGCTACAACCACCGGATGTACCGGCACTTCATGCAACACGATCTGCCGGCGCACGAGCAGGGTCTTTTCCTCGCGGGTGACGACGTGTCGTGGACGCCGGGATGGGCGGAGGGTGCGGTGCAGACCGCACTGAATGCGGTCTGGGGCATCGTCGATCGGCTGGGCGGCACGACGCATGCCGACAATCCGGGCCCTGGCGACGTGTGGGCCGAGCGGGCGCCCGTTGCGCTCGCCGATTGACATGGCCGCGATCACGATCGACGACTATCTCGCGGCCGACGCCACCGCGCTGGCGGCCATGGTTCGGCTCGGCGACGTCTCTTCGTCTGAGCTCGCGGAGCTGGCCGCCCAGCGTCATGTCGAGACCGATCCGCGCATCCACGCGGTCGTCGAGTGGTATGCCGATCCCGACGCTGGCCGTGGCCCGGTGGCCACCACCGACGGAGCGTTGGCTGGCGTGCCGTTCCTGCGCAAGGACTACGGCTCGGCCGAAGCTGGCCGTCTTGTCGAGATGGGTTCGCGCCTCGCTCGTGACGTGCGTGCGACGCACACCAGTCCGTACTTCTCCCGCCTCCGTGCCGCCGGCGCGCAGGTGCTCGGCCGCACGGCGGTCCCCGAGCTGATCCAACATGGCTCGACTGAATCACGGATGTTCGGGGCGACTCGCAACCCGCTCGACCCCGCTCGGTCGGCCGGCGGATCGTCGGGTGGAGCTGCCGCCGCAGTCGCGTCAGGAATCGTTCCGGCAGCGCACGCCAGCGACTGCGCCGGCTCGATCCGTATCCCCGCCGCGGCGTGCGGGCTGTTCGGCCTCAAGCCCAGCCGCCGTCGCGTGCCGTGGCCTGACGGCGGCTGGGGCGGGATCGCCGAGGAGTTCGTGGTGTGCCGGAGCCTGCGCGATGTCGGTCTGTTCCTCGATGTCCTCGGCGATGGTCCGTACTTCGATCCGCTGCCGCCACGTCGCCCCTGGCGAATCGCTGTGAACGTCGAACACTGGGGCGGGGGAGTGGTGGACGCCGGTGTGGTCTCGGTCGTCGACGCGGCGGCCGAGCGACTGGGCGCCGCCGGCCACGCTGTGGTGCCTGTGGCGGCGCCGGTCGACGATGCCGCGTTGTTCGCCACGTTCCCGGCGCTGTTCGCCCGCTGGGTCGCCGCTGATGTCGATCGGCTGGTCGCCGAGACGGGGCGGCCTGCTGACGCGTCGACGCTCGAGCCGGCGACGTTGGCCATCGTTGCGGCGGCGCGCAGTGTGACGGTCGACGACGTCACCAGTGCGCAGATCGCGCAAGGCCAACTCGGTGCGCAGTTGGTCGCGGCGCTCGACGGATTCGACGCACTGCTCAGCCCAACGATCGCTCGTCCGACGATTCCGCTCGCGTACCTCGACGGAGAGTCCGACGATCTTGACGTGTACGCCGAACGCAACGGGGAGTACTTCCCGTACAGCTACGCCTTCAACGTCGCCGGTTGGCCAGCCCTGGCCGTACCGGTGCCGGGACCGCGCGACGATCAACCAGGGAGCGTGCAGCTCGCCGCGCCCTGGGGCAGCGAGCGCCGGCTGATGGCTATTGCCGAGTCGCTGTAACGGTGTCTGACACCACCGTTACAGGACGCACAACATCTCGTACACGAGGTTGGCGGCTGTGAGCGCCGTCGTGCCGGTGGTGTCGTAGATCGGCGCAACCTCTACGAGATCGGCGCCGACCACGTCGAGCCCGGCGCAGCCGCGGATGATCTCCACACCTTGGGCCACGGTGAGTCCGGCAATCTCGGGTGTGCCGGTTCCCGGCGCGAATGCGGGATCGAGTCCGTCGATGTCGAAGCTGATGTACACCGGACCGCCGGCCACCTGGCTGCGGATCTCATCCATCAACGGTACGAGCGAGCGATGCCAGCACTCTTCGACCTGCACGACACGGAAGCCTTGCTGGCGCGACCAGTCGAAATCGTCGGCGGCATAGCCAGTGGCGCGCACCCCGATCTGGGCGACGCGGCCGCCGTCGAGGAGGCCCTCTTCGACCGCACGTCGAAAGGGCGTGCCGTGGGTGATTCGTTCGCCGAAC
>JBCBSO010000243.1:0-6457 GCA_039819205.1 Actinomycetota bacterium | reverse complement strand
TCGCGCCGCGAACTCGAGACTGCGGATCGAGTCGCCGCCGACGGCGAAGAACGAATCGTACGCCTCGATCGCCGGATGATCGAGCGCCGCACGCATCGCCTCGAGGATCTCGCTCTCGAGCGGCGTGAGCGGGCCGGACGTCGACCGCGGACTCGACCTCCCCTGCTCGGCGCGGTCCAACGCAACGAGGGCTCCGGCATCCACCTTGCCCGAGGGGTTCAGCGGGAACTCGTCGACTTGATGACACCGAACGGGGATCAGGTGCTCGGGGAGGACGCCGGCGAGGTGGGCGGTCACCGCGCGCGCCGTCACCGCTGTCTCGGCGGTGAAGAACGCGACGAGGGCCGATGAACCGTGAGCGGACGATGCGGTGAGCACCGTCGCGCGGCCGATCGTCGGCAGGGTCATGATGGCCGCCTCGATCTCGCCCGGCTCGACCCGGAACCCGTTGACCTTCACCTGACGGTCGATTCGCCCGAGGAACTGGATTGAACCGTCCTCGTTCAGGCACCCGAGGTCGCCGGTCCGGAACGCACGCCCGCCGCCGACCGGATCGGCGACGAAGCGCCGCCGGTTCTCGTCCGGTGCGTTCAGGTACCCGAGGGCGACCTGATCGCCGCCGATGTACAGCTCACCGAGCGCGCCGAACGGCACCGGCGCGCCGCGCTCGTCCAGGACCAGGACCGACGTGTTCGGCACCACGGCCCCGATCGACACCGACGGCGCGCGGGCGTCGTCGAGCGTGCAGCGCGTCATCGTGACGTCGATCGCTGCTTCCGTCGGTCCGTAGAGGTTGTACAGCGCGGTCTCCGACCACGTGAGCACGTCGCCGACGAGGTCACTCGGGAGCGCTTCACCACTGCAGATGGTGGCGCGCACCGCGTCGAGCGCCGCCGCCTTGCCTGCGTCGACGAAGCCTCGGAGCATTGAGGGGACGAAGTGGACGATCGACACGCCCTCGTCGACGATGAGGTCAGCCAGGTAGTGGGCGTCGCGGTGGCCGTCCGGCTCGGCCACGACCAACGTCGCGCCAGCGGTGAAGGGCCAGAAGAACTCCCAGACCGACACGTCGAAGGTGTACGGCGTCTTCTGCAGCACCGTGTCCCGGTCGTCGAGCGCGAACTCGTGTTGCATCCAGTCGAGCCGGTTCGCGAGGCCGCGGTGGCTGTTGGCGACCGCCTTCGGCAGGCCCGTCGAGCCCGATGTCAGGATCACGTACGCCGGATCGTCGAGGACGACCTCGGGTGCGGGTGCCGCGTCTCGGTCGCGGTCGGTCGCGGCCACCAAAGCATCGACACCGATGCGCTCGACCGGGGCGTCGGCCCAGGATGCCGCGACCGAGTCGCCGACGACGACGAGGGCCGGTTCGATGTCGTCGAGGATCGCGTCGCGGCGGTCGCGCGGCTGACGGGTCTCCAACGGCAGGTACGCGGCACCGGACAGCATCACCCCCACCAGGGCCACGACGAGGTCGATCGACCGATCGGCACACACCCCCACGATGTCACCGCGACCGACGCCTCGGGCGCCGAGCGAGGCGGCAACGGCCTCGGCGCGGCCACCGAGCTGGCCGTACGTGAGCGACGCCGCACCGAAGCGGACCGCTTGGTGATCGGGCATGGCCTCGACCTGTGCCCGAATCCGCGCCGGAATCGATGCACCGAGGGGCCGGCGGGGACCAGTCGAGGCGGCGATCGCCGCCGATCGACCCGGCTCGTCGAGCAGCGGGATCGACCGGACCGCCGCGTCGGGGTCGGCCAGGATCGCGATCAGATGGGTCCGGAACGCGTCGGCGATCCCCTCGAGGCGACGCATGGTGTAGCGGCTCGCGGGGCAGCGGAGGTAGGCCTCCATCGTCCCACCCGGGCCAGGATGCAGCCGGAACTCGAGGTCGAGCCAGCTCACCGGCGCAGGCAAGATCATCGGGCGCGCGGTCAACGGCCCGACGGCGTGGGTCTCCCCGAGCTCGACGGAGTTGATCATCACCTGGAAGACCGGATGCGCATCCACCGCTCCCCCCTGGCCGAGCTCGCGGGCGAGGTCCTCCAACTCGACGGCGTCGGCCTCGGTGGCGCGGAGCACGTCGTCCCGGATCGCGCCCAACACGTCGGCGACGGTCGATCGATCGTCGGTGGTCAGCCGCTGGACGAGCGTTTTGGCGAACAAGCCGACCGTGTCCCGTTCTCGAGCGCTCCGGCCCGACGTCATGAACCCAATCGCGGTGTCGGACTGGGAGAGGTAGCGCTGCACCGTCAGGTGGACCGCCGCGGAGTACACGATGAACGGTGAGAGGCGGTGGCGGCGGCTGAACGTCGTCACGCGCCGAGCCAGATCGTCGTCGAGCGGGAGCTCCATCCAGTGGGTCTCGCCCGGCACGGCGTCCGGGATCGACTGCGGACGAATCGTGCTCGATGCGGGCAACCCGGCGAGTCGTTCGAGGGCGCGCCCGAGGTCACCAGGCTCGGAACCGCGTGCGAGGTCGGCGTGAGCGAGGTAGTCGACACTCTGACGTGGCTCGGCGACCTCGTGCCCGAGTGCTGCTGCGTAGTGACGCATTAGGTCCCGGCGCAGGACCCGCGACGAGGCTCCGTCCCCGAGGAGGTGGTGATAGGCGAGAACGAGGACGTGGTCCTCCTCGGCGACCGGGACCAAGGTGGCCCGCACCAACGGCGCCTCCCCTGTCACGTCGAACGCACCTAGCTCGACTTGCGCCCGGGCGATCGCCCGCTCGGCGTCGCCCATCGCATCGGGATCGGGGGCGACGATCCTCAGCGGGATCGATGTCGGAGCGACCCACTGGACGGGCCGACCGTCCTCGCCCACGCCGAAGCGGGCTCCGAGCATCGGGTGCTGCTCCACGAGTCGATCGAGCGCGCGCTGGAGTGAGTCGGCCTCGAGCGGACCCTCCATCCGGATCGAGGCATCGAGCACGTAGGCGGCACCGATGTCCGCACGCCGTTCCGACATCCAGATTCGGAGCTGGGCGGGGGTGAGCGGCGCGGTTCTCAATCGCTCCCGCGCCCGGGTCCGGATCGTGCCGTGCGGAACATCTCACGGAGACTGACGGTGTCGCCCATCGAGGTCAATGGCGGTCCGGCGATCCGGCGTACGGCTGCCATGGCCGTGGCGGATCGGCGTCAGAGAGTGGCGGCATGTTGTCACTCTGTGACAAGCGTTCGACGGCGAGCGTCCAGATACCCAACTCGGTGGGCCAACGACCGCTCCACGCGGCGGTGCCGGCGAGCCGATCAGGACCGTTCGACCCGGACTCGGACCCCGGATGCGACGATGCCGTCGACCTCGTCGAGGAACCGTCGGGCCGGTTCGTTCCGGTCGGTCGCGTGGACCGGGAAGACGATCTCGGACACACGTCGCTTCCCGGCTAGCTCGGCGAGCTGGTCAACCACACGGTGCTCGGCTCGCCGGTTCAGGACCCGACAACTCAGGCAGAACTGGTTCACCGTGAGCTGGTCGGCCCAGGAGAGGTCGAGCAACCCCACGTCGCCGTACTCGCCGAGGCGATCGGCGACGTCGACGATCGCGAACTCGCGCGCAACGCTCGGCTCGTCGAGTTGTGCGGTGAGCTCAGCCGCAGTCGGCCTCGACCGGGTCGTCGCGAACTGGTTGGTCCGTACGGCGAGCTGTGCACCTCGTGCGACGTCCTCCCTTCCGAGCGGCCGCAGGCGGACCCGAACGTCGAGCTCAGCCAAGAACGTCTCGAAGTCCTGCGATGCTGCCGCAAGCTCCCGGCGCTGCATCTCGGCGCGGTACCGGTGCGCTCGGTGGCGGTCGTCGGCGGTGGGCTCACCGACGTCGAACGCCCAGGTCGAGTCGACGAGCCGCGACCGCTCGTCGGATCCGGCCGGGAACCGCACCGTGACGACCCCCGGATGTGCAGTCGCGACCTCCGCGCATTCGACGGCACTGTCGTCGACGAACACGAACGAGTCGAGCGCGAGCGATAACTCGTCGCTGATCGAGCGCAGCGACTCGGACTTCGGCTGCCACCCGATTCGCGACGTCACGAGGTGTTCTCGCCGCAGCACCATGTCGGGCCTGGACTCGAAGACACGATCGAGGTCCTCGACGATGTTCTTGCTGACCAGACAGAGGAGCCGGCCGGCCTCCGACTGCTCGACCATCCGCTGTTGGAACGCACGATGCTCGTCGGTGATGTCCACGCCGTCGGCGCCGACCTCGGCACACACACCGTCCCAGAGCGTCCCGTCGCAGTCGAGCGCGATCACCTTCTTCGGTCGGGCGACGCGCACGTGAACCGCTCGGTAGATCGTCGTGGCGAGCGCCTCGAAGTAGGCCTGCGTGTACGGCACGTTCGCCAGCTGATCGGCGATCGGATCGTGGATCGTCTCGATGTCGTACAGCCAGGGGAGCCGGCCGACCGGGAGCTCGATCGCCGCGGTGTCCGCGACGACATCGGCGAGCAGGCCGGCGTCGGCCCGCGAACACGCCTCCGGACCGGGGGTCTCCACGACGAACAAGGGCTCCGGGGACCGCGCGACGAAATCACGCACGAGGCCCACGAACTCGCCGGCGGTCGACCCGGGGTCGAGGTCTGCGCTCCGGTGGACGAGCACCCTCGCCACGGCGTCGCCGGCGAAGCTGCTCGCCGGGTTCGCGAGCTCCTCCACCGTCTGCCCGTAGGGCGAGCGGCGAAGCTCCAGCGGCTCTTCGGCGTGAGCCGACAGCCGCTCGAACGGTTCGACCAGGGCGTCGGTGGTGAACGTCGCTGCGAGTGCGACGGCTCGGCGACCAGCGGTCACCGATGCCTGCGTTCCTGGTGCCGCACCAACGCGAAGATCTCGGCCGCGTCCTCCTCGAGCGGTCGACGAGATGCTCCGAGGAGGGTCGTGAGCGATGCGAGCAGCTCCTCCGGGCAGGCGGACGAGGCGACGTCGTCGGCGATCCGGCGTGCGGCGGCGATGTGGTCCTCGCGGGCGGCATCGGCGAACTCGTTGTCGTGCTGGATCTCGCCGACGACGTGGGGCCCGAGATCCAGCATCCGGGCGAGGAGGCGGAGCATCACCTGGAACGGTGGCGTCCCGAACGCCGCGAGCTGCGCGACCGGGATCGGACTGCGTCGCAACGACTCCCCGAAGGCGAGCAGCGCGAAGTGGGCGGCCGCCTGGGTCCGTGCGAGCAGCAGGTCGTGTTGCTCGGCCGTCACCTCGTCGAGCGTCGCTCCGCGAGTGCGCCACGCGTCGCAGAAGAACCCCGCCAACTCGCCGGACCGGACCGGGATCACCATCACCCGTCCGCCGTCGGCGCCGAGACCGGGCCCGAACGCCGGCATGACGCTCAACACCTCGAGCGACTCGTTCGCAGCGGCCGCCCGATGCAGCCGGACGGCGAGGTCGCCCTTGACGCTCGACGTCTCGACGAGGAGACGACGGCGGTCGCGCATCGTCTCGACCGTGTCGAGCACCCTCGGCACCAGTGTCCGCGGCAGCGCCGTCACGACGATGTCCGCCGGCCGGAGCACGTCCGCGACGCCATCACCGTCGTTGACGTCGAGCACGATGTGTCGCGCGACCGCTGGCTCGTCGGCAGGAAGGCGATCGACACCGATCACATCGGCGCCGACCTCGACGAGCACCCCTCCGACGAGCCGTCCGATGCCGCCGGTCGCACCCAGGACGACCGCGGTCGGCCGCTCGACCTTGGTCGCCTCGATCACGCGCGGCCGTCCGCGACCGTGGCGAGCGCAGTCTCGGCCTCGGCGGCGCCGAGGGCCAGCGCCCGGAGCGTGGCCTGCGTCTTCAGCTTCATCTCCGCGAGCTCGGCCGCAGGGTCCGAGAGCGCTACGATCGCGCCGCCCGCGCCGATCGTCGCGCGGTCCGGATGAACGACGACGGTGCGGATCACGATGCTGAGATCGGCCGAACCGTTGTGGGCGAAGTATCCCAGCGCACCCGAGTACACGCCGCGCGGCCCGGACTCGAGCCGATCGATGATCTCCATCGTCCGCTTCTTCGGAGCGCCGGTCATCGAACCGCCCGGAAACGCCGCATCGACGCAGTCGAACGCCGACAGGCCGTCCCGTAGCTGGGCACGCACGGTGCTCACGAGCTGGTGCACGGTCGAGAAGGTCTCGATGTCGAAGAGACGCGGGACACTCACGGAGCCGACCTCCGCGACCTCACCGAGGTCGTTGCGTAGGAGATCGACGATCATCAGGTTCTCCGACCGGTCCTTCTCGTTCGTCCGCAGGGTCTCTGCGCGGGCCTCGTCGACGGCGCGGTCGTGATGACGGCCGGCGGTGCCCTTGATCGGTTTGGCCTCGATCACACCCTCGCGGTCCACGCGCACGAACCGCTCCGGTGACGCGCTCAGAACCGCGAACTCGCCGACGTCGAAGTACGCGGCGTGCGGTACCGGGCTCACCCGGCGTAACGCTTCGTAGACGAGCAACGGGTCGAACGACCCCTCCACTTCGAGC
>JBCBSO010000242.1:0-6465 GCA_039819205.1 Actinomycetota bacterium | reverse complement strand
CGGCGCCGATCGACTTGGAGTTCATCACCACGTACGCACCGCCGTAGGCCTTGCGCGTGATCACCTGGATACGTGGCACGGTCGCCTCGCAGTAGGCGTAGAGGAGTTTGGCGCCGTGACGGATGATGCCGCCGTACTCCTGATCGACCCCGGGGAGGAACCCGGGGACGTCGACGAAGGTGATCAACGGAATGTTGAAGGCGTCGCAGGTCCGCACGAACCGCGCCGCCTTCTCCGACGACTCGATATCGAGCACGCCGGCCAACACTTTGGGTTGGTTGCCGACGATGCCGACCGAGGTGCCGTCGATGCGGGCAAACCCGCACACGATCGACTTCGCCCAGTGCGGGTAGTACTCGAAGAACTCGCCACCGTCGACCACATGGCGGATGACCTCGACCATGTCGTACGGGAGGTTCGGGCTATCGGGCAGGATGTCGCGCAGCTCGGGGCACAGCCGGTCCGGATCGTCGCCGAGGTCCTCCACCGGTGGTTCCTCGAGGTTGTTCGACGGCAGATACGAGAGCAGGAAGCGCACGTCGTCGAGGCAGGCCTTCTCGTCGTCGGCGACAAACGTGGCCACGCCCGACTTCGAGGCGTGGCTCATCGCGCCACCCAACTCTTCGAGCGTCACGTCCTCGCCGGTGACCGTCTTCACCACGTCGGGGCCGGTGATGAACATGTGGCTCGACTCGCGCACCATGAAGATGAAGTCGGTCATCGCCGGGCTGTAGACCGCGCCGCCCGCGCACGGTCCGAGGATCACCGAGATCTGGGGGACGACGCCCGAGGCCAACACGTTGCGGTAGAAGATCCCGCCGTAGCTGGCGAGCGACACCACACCTTCTTGGATCCGTGCACCCGCTCCGTCGTTGAGACCGATCACTGGCGCGCCGACCTTGGCGGCGAGATCCATCATCTTGTGGATCTTCTCGGCGAACACCTCGCCGAGGGCGCCGCCGAACACGGTGAAGTCCTGGGAAAAGAGGAACACTTTGCGCCCCTCGACGGTGCCCCAGCCGGTGATCACGCCGTCGGTGTACGGACGATCGTCGAGACCACTCGCCTCGGCCCGATGGCGGGCCAGCAGGTCGAGCTCGTGGAACGACCCATCGTCGAGCAGATACTCGATCCGCTCGCGGGCGAGCATCTTGCCCTTCTCGTGCTGACGCTCGACGGCTCGCGGGGAGCCAGCATTGTGCGCTTGATCACGCCGCTCTGCGAGATCGTCGAGCTTCGACTGCATCGGGTTGGACTCGGTCGCCGTCACGGCGATGAAGCTAGTAGCTGACACCTGCGATGAGTAGTTGACGAACGCCCGTCGAGGTGTTGCTGCGTAGCGTTGAAGGAGGCGACTCGGTCCGATGCTGCGCCGACGATCAGCCAGACTGCAGCAATGGCAGCCGACGACAACGACGATCCAGTGCCGTTCGCCCTGCCGTTCCAGCCACCGATCGACCCGATGCTGGCCAAGTTGGCCCGCCGCATTCCGGCCGGTGACGACTGGCTGTTCGAGCCGAAGTGGGACGGTTTCCGCTGTTTGCTGTTTCGCGACGGCGACCGACTGGAGATGTACAGCCGGAAACGGCGACCGCTCGATCGGTACTTCCCTGAGCTGATCGAGCCGCTCCGTGCATCGGTGCCGGAACGGACCGTCATCGATGGCGAGATCGTCGTGCCCGACGGCGCCGGCCGCGGGCTCGACTTCGACGCCCTGTTGCAGCGCATCCACCCGGCCAAGTCGCGCATCGACCGTCTCGCCGCGGAGACGCCGGCGAGCTTCGTTGCCTTCGATGTCCTCGCCGTCGGCGACGACGACCTGCGGGGCGAACCGATGACATCGCGCCGCGCACGGCTGGTCGACGCGCTCGATCCACAGCCGCCGGTGTACGTCACGCCGGCGAGCTCTAGTCGGGCGATCGCGCAGGAGTGGTTCGAGCGGTTCGAGGGTGCCGGGCTCGACGGCGTGATCGCCAAGCCGGTCGACGGCGTCTACGCACCGGGCAAACGGACGCTGGTGAAGGTCAAACACGAACGAACCGCCGAGTGCGCGGTCCCCGGGTACCGCATACACAAAGACGGCGAAGGCGTCGGCTCGTTGCTCCTCGGCCTGTATGACGACACGGGCGACCTGCATTCGGTCGGTGTCGCCGCAGCGTTCAGCCGGGCGCGCCGGGCCGAGCTGCTCGACGAGTTGGCCCCGCGCACCTCCGATGCGCTCATCGGTCACCCCTGGCGCGGGTGGGCCGAGCACGATGCGCAACAGGCCGGTCCGGGCGGCGGCAGCCGCTGGAACGCCGGTAAGGACCTGTCGTTCGTCCCGATTCGCATGGGTCTCGTGGCCGAGGTCACCTTCGGCCAGCTCGAGGGCGGTCGGTTCCGCCACGGCGTGGGATTTGTTCGGTGGCGCCCCGACCGCGACCCCGAGAGCTGCACGTTCGACCAGCTCGATGTGGCCGACCCCGTGCGCTTCGACGAGGTCGTCGCGACATAGGGCGAGACGGTGGTGGCAGACACCAGAGGTCGCCGCCCGTCCCGAGGCGGGAACTAACCGGGGACGGTGGTCGTCGCTTCGGGGATCGTCACGACGATCGACGGCGGAATTGTCAGCGCCGTCGTTGGCGTGGTGCCGTCTTCGTTGAGCAATACGAAGGTCTGCGGGTCGCTGGTCACTACGCCGAGCGACGTTTGGGCGTTCACCGTCAGCGACCACTCGCCGGCGACCGTCATCGGCAAGCCGTCGCTTTGCTGACGTACTGCAACGCCACGCCCGTCGAGCGGGACCGGCTGGGTGATCGTGCCGATCGTGTCGTTGGGCGGTGCGGTGAACACCACCTCGAGGTTCGAGAGGCCCGACTCGGGATCGTTGACTTCGACTTCGAGCCCTTGCACGCCAACCCGGTCACTGGTGAGTTTGACCGTGACATCGAAGTCGGCATCGTCGACTTGCACCCGTCGTTCGATCGCGTAGTCGATGCTGGGTGCGGTGGCGAAGCTCGGTGGCGACAGCGCCAGCGCCCAGGCGGTCAGTGCAAACACGACAATGCCGAGCAGTGCTTCGATCCCGAATGCGCGGCGCAGACGCTCGGCCATCGGCAGCGTCATCTCGTGGGCCCTGGCGAGGCGCTGGTTGACGAACTGTCTGGCTGACATCGCCACGAACACCATCGCCGCCAGAATCACCATGCGCAGCACCACGACGCGCCCGTGGCTCGAACTGAACAGGTTCCCGCCGTCGACGCGGATCATCTCGGCGATCGCGGTGACGATCGTGACGACGATCGCCAGGTTGGAGATCCGGCCGAACCCGCGCACGGCGTGCACGAGATCCTCTTCGCCCGGTCCGGCGAGCACAACGCGGGCGACGAGAATCGCCCCGCCGACCCAGATGGCCAACGCCAATGCCTGCAGTACGTTGAGCACGACGCCGAGTGCGGCGAAGTCGCCGCCGATGCGGGCCAGGCCGAGCGTGGCGACGGCGAGTGCCGGAAGGCCGAGCCCCGCCAATTGAGTGGTCGGGTCGATCGCCCGGTCGGGACGAAACGCAACCCAGCCGATCACGATGGTCAGTGCCAGCTGCACGAGCGCGGCGATGCCTGGTGTCCCGGCATCGAGGAGATCGGTCCACGACGCAGGGTTGATGCCGCTGCCGAATGACGACCCGGTCACGGCGGCCGACGCTGCAACCACATAGAGCAGCGACCCCAACGCGGCCATGATCCAGGTGAGGCGCATGAAGCGCACGGTCAGCAGGTATTCGACTCCCTCCGGCCATGCGGCGGCGATCACGATGAGCCCACCGAACAATGCGCTGAGGCCGATCATCGAGACGAGCCGGCCAAGCCATAGTGGCCCTTGGCCGCCCTCGACTTCGTCGAGATCGACCACCGTCACCGAGTCGGTTCCTGCCGTGACGTCACCATCCGTCCCGGCGTCGGCGCCGGTGTCGCCGGTCGTCGGGACCGTTGTGTTGGCGGCCGTGTCGTCTATGGTCGCCACGGTGGTGGGCGTCGTCCCGCTCTGCACGTTGAACGTGATGTTCCCTTGCCCGTTCGGTTCCCCGTCCGGATCGCTCACCAACCAATTGGCGACGCAGGTGCCGCTCGGGAGTGGCTCGGCGATTGCCGCGGTGAGCGTGCGGCCGTCGCTATCGACCTCGGTGGCCTCGAGCGTCTGTAGCTCGGCGTCGCAGGTCAGACCGATCGTGTTGGTGTCGCCGAGCTCCTCGACGAACACGATGGTGATCGCCTCGGGTGACGTGGCCACCGTGCTGCCATCGGCTGGCGTCGACTCGCTCACGGTGTTGTCGGCGGCGGCGGTGTCGGCGCCGAGGAGCAGCGCGATCAGGGCTGCGCCGGTGGCCATGAGTGCGCGCGCGAGGACCCGCCAGCGTGGCCGAACAGGTGTGCCCTCGTTCACGATCTGTCGAGGCTAGTGGGCAGTTTGGTTCAGGAGTCTGACCCCGGGGCGGTGGCCCTGCTCGCAGTCGTGCCGGGGTCGCTGTCGGACGTGACGCTCGGCGCCGGGGTGGAGGTGACGGTGGACGTCGCGGGCGATGAGCCGGCGACGCGTTGGCAGGCGGGCGCACCCATCTCGGCGGCGAGGTCGTCGCGTCCCAGTGCGAGCTGCCCGAGCAGTGTCGTCAGCGAGCTCAGGTCGGCGTCGGGGTCCGTTGCGGTCGTGGTGGCGAGTTCAGCCCAGGTGGCTGCCTGGTCGTCGGTGTTGCGGATAAACGCGCGGAGGTCGTCGTCGAGGTCGTCAATGCGCGGCGGCTCGAGGGCGCGCGCTTGGTCCGCTTCCCCGGAGAGGATCGACGCCGCCTCGTCGGCGAAGTCGGTCACACTGATCAGCTCGGGCGGCTCCGGGAGGGCGTCGAGCTCGGCCGCGGTCTCGATGCAGATCGTCTCGAGGTCGGCGAGGAAGTCCGTTGCGGTTGGCTCCGCGCGTTGCTCCTCGTCGCACGCGGCGGCGGTGGTGGCCGCCGCGAGCGCGATCGCGCACACGACGCTCCGGCGACGATGGGCGCCTGGGCGGTTCATCGCCGGCCACTGTACGGACCCCTCGATCGAGGTTCGGCGCGGGCGCGGTGCGGTGCGTCGCCGCTCCCACGATGCTGGTGGCACCCGCTCGGTATGGTGGCCGGATGGCCACCCAGTCGTTGTATCGCCGGTACCGCCCGCAGCGGTTTGGTGATCTGAAGGGCCAGGATCACGTGGTGCAGGCGCTGCGGAGTGCCGTGGCCGAGGGCCGAGAGGGGCAGGCCTATCTGTTCTCCGGCCCGCGCGGCACGGGGAAGACGTCGACGGCACGGATCCTGGCGAAGGTGCTCAACTGCGAGAACCCGCGCGACGGCGAACCGTGCGGCGTATGCGAGTCGTGCCTGGCCGTCGAGCGCGGCACCAGCTACGACGTACACGAGCTCGACGCGGCGAGCAACAACGGCGTCGATGCAATGCGCGATCTCATCGAGAAGGCGTCGCTGGGCACCCCTGGGCGACACAAGGTGTACATCCTCGACGAGGTGCACATGCTGTCGAAGGCAGCCGAGGCGGCGCTCCTGAAGACACTCGAGGAACCGCCGTCGCATGTGGTGTTCGTGCTGGCCACGACCGATCCACAGAAGATGTCCGACACCATCCGCAGCCGCACCCAACATCTGCAGTTCCATCTGCTGTCTGCCGACACGTTGGCCGAACACGTTCGCTGGGTCGCAGACGACGCCGGTCTCGAGGTGTCCGATCGGGCGCTCGAGCAGGTGTTGTCGTCGGGCGCTGGTTCGGCGCGCGACACGCTCTCGGCCCTCGAGTTGGCCGCCAACGCGGGTGATGCTGCGCTCGATGTGGTCCCACTGGCCGACTTCGTCGAGGCGATGATCGAACGCAGTAGCGGCCAGGCGCTGACCATGGTCGCCGATGCGGTCGCCCTCGGCCGCGACCCGCGCACGCTCACCGAGGAGCTCATCGGGTACCTGCGTAATGCCTTCTTGAGCTTGATGGCGCCGCAGCTTGTGCAACTGCCGTCCGATCGCGTCGACGACGTCGCCGCACAGGCCCAGCGTCTCGGCGCCGCCGGCGCAGTGCGGGCGATCGAGCGTCTGGGGTCGGCGTTGGTCGAGATGCGTCACGCTCCCGATCCGCGAGTGCTGCTCGACGTGGTTGCGGTGCAGTTGACCGCCGACGAGGTCGATGCCGATGTGAGTGCGCTGCTCACACGATTGCAGCGACTCGAAGCACGACTCGAGGCGCTCGAGGCGGCACCCGGCGGTTCGCCGTCATCATCACCGCCATCGACGTCATCACCATCATCATCATCACCGTCATCACCGGCGGCAGCAGCGTCGCCAGATCCCGCTGCGACCGCGCCGTCGGGTCGGGCCGCGTTGGGGGCCCGGGCCCGGCGTGCCGCAGAAACGAGCCCCGCCCCGCCGGCGGCGGCGTCGGACGGCGACGATTCCGCAACTGCTGC
>JBCBSO010000241.1:0-6482 GCA_039819205.1 Actinomycetota bacterium | reverse complement strand
CGAGCTGGCGCTGCGTCCGCTCGACGACGAGCAGGTCGATGCGATGGTGCAGGCGCGCGTCGGCGTGCTCGACGCACGGAGTATGCGCACGATCCGCGCGCGCGGCGAAGGGAACCCGCTCGTGATCCGCCAGCTCGTCGATGGCGCGCTCGACGACGGTCGCTTTGTTGAGCGCAGCGGCGTGATCGTCGCCGACCTCGCCGGTGCCGACACGGAGTCGCTCGAGCGAGTGGTTCGACGTCGTCGCGCCGCGCTCGGGCGCGAAGCTGAAGAGACGCTCGACCTGTTGGCGTTCGCGGAGGTGATGCCGGTCGACGGCCTCGACGGTGGTGGCGTGGCCGAACTCGACGATCTCGGTTGGTTCGATCGGGGTACTCGCCGTCTGGCCCTGCCGCTCGGGCTGATCCGTGCCACCTCGGTACGCAGCGAACGCGAGCTCGGTGCCCTCGCCGTTGACGCCATCGAGCGCTCGGGCGCTCGTGTTGAGACACACGAGCTGGTGCGTTGGGAGCTCCTCGCCGGCCGTGCAGTCGACGACGAACAGCTCCTCTCGTCGGCAGGGGAGATGGCGCGACGGTGGCGCGTCGCCGACGCCCGGCAGATGGTCGCGGCGATTGCCGCGCCGTCGATCGAGGCTCGACTGCTGCTCGCCGACCTCGATGCCCGAAGTGGAGACCTGCACGCCGCGCACCGGGCGCTGGAAGTGGCGGGGGATGAAGCCAGGACCCAGCGCGAGATCGGACTGGCTGCCGCGCACTTGGGTGAGTTCGTGGCGCTTCGCTTGGGTGACGTGCGCGGCGGCCTCGCGATCGCGACCGCCGGGCTGCAGCGGATCGATGATCCATCGGCGTTCGTCGAGTTGGCCGCCCGGCAGGTGATGATGGCGGTGCTCGCTGGCGATGTCGGCTCGGCCCATGCCACGCGGACCGCCGTTCGCGAGATCGGGGCGCGTGCCGACGCGGGATCCCGGGCTCGGTTTCTGGCCAACACGACGTACTTCGATGTGATGGCCGGCGACCTGTCGCCGGACCCTGCGGTGGACGCGGCGGCACGTGTGCTCGCCCGCGTCGACGACGATCACGCGGCGCCGGTGGCCCGGACCCGTTTGCTGCTCACCGAGCATCTCCGCCTGCTGCACCGCGGCGATCTGCTCAGTGCCGCGGCACTGGTGGACACCGAGCTCGCTCACGATCGCCTGGGGTCGGCGTCGCGCGGGTCGTGGATGGTGACGCGCGCGGAGGTCCAGCGGCTGAGCGGCCGCCCGGCTGATGCGCGCCGGACACTCGTCGCCGCGTTGGAATACCTCACGCTCGATGACGACCTGGGAATGGCCGATATCGCGCGTGCGGAGCTGGCAGGAGTGCTGGCCGATCTCGGAGAGTTGACACGGGCGCGCGAGACCGCAGGTTCGGTCGCCGCGCACGACCCGCGCGTCGCCGCTCGGCTCGCCAGGGCCGAGGTGCGGATGGCCGAGGGTGATTGTGATGACATCGCGGCTCGACTGGCCCGAGATGTCGCCAACACCGGGTTCACGGTCTGGGCAGCAGACGTGGCGTGCGAAGCGATCCGCGTCGGCCCAGCGCCCGCCTCGCTGGCGCTCGTACGCGACCTGGGAGCAGAGATCGACAGTGAGCTGCTCCGAGCGCTGATTCGGTTAGGCGACGCGACCATCGACGCCGATCTGCTCGTCGTCCACGAGTGCGCATCAACACTGTTCGAGATGGGGCACGCGACGTACGGTGCCGACGCGGTGGCCTTGGCGATGGAGCTTGCCGCCCGGTCTGGTCAGCGATTCCTGTCGCCGCTCGCCGAACGGGCCCGCGCTGCGGCGGGCGAGATCCCGCGGCTCCACGAGGTGCTGGGTCTTGTTCCAGCATCACCGACCGACGTACTCACCGAGCGCGAGCGACAAGTCGTTGAACTGGCGTCCAGTGGGCGATCGTCCAAGGACATCGCCCGCGACCTCGGAATCTCGTCGCGCACGGTCGACAACCACCTCGGTGCGGCGTACCGCAAGCTCGGCATCGCGTCGCGCCACGAACTCCCACCGAGCACGCGCCCGGCACGGCCGTAGCGACCCTGTCCGTCCGCTGCGCGACCGCAACGCGCCTACGATCGCCACGATGTCGTCGGCATTCCGTCGCCCGTCGTGGGATTTACTCGCACTCGAACAGCGTGCCCCGTTTGAGTTCGGTGCGTTCCTTGCGTCGTCGCCGCTGTTGCGGATGATCGGACGCGGCGACGAGCATCCCGTGCTCGTGTTGCCGGGGTTCACCGCGTCGGATGCAAGTACGCGTCCGCTGCGCGACATCTTGCGTAGTCAGGGCTATTGGGCGCATCGCTGGCGTCTTGGGCGCAATCTCGGCCCAACCGCGGAGATCATCGAGGGCATGCGCGCCCGCGTGGTCGAGCTCTCCGACCGGCATCAACGGCCGGTGTCGATCGTCGGCTGGAGCCTCGGCGGCATTTATGCCCGGGCGCTTGCTCGTGGCATGCCCGACCGGGTGCGCCTGGTGATCACGCTCGGCAGTCCATTCCGGATGCGCCCCTCCGATCGTTCCAACGCGTCGGGCCTGTACACCCGATTGCGCGAACTGCACATCGAGCCGCCCGCCGAACTGCTCGTCCCGGAGGAAGAGCTTCCACCGCTGTCCGTACCGAGCAGTGCGATCTACTCGCGTACGGATGGCATCGTCGACTGGCGGGCGTGCATCGATGCACCGGGCGAACACCGCGAGAACATCGAGGTGCGCGGCGCCCACTACGGGCTCGGCTTCAATCCCGCGGTGGTCTACGCGATCTCCGACCGGCTGGCCCAGGGTCCCGACGATTGGCGACCGTTCGAGGCGCCCGTATGGCTGCGCGCCGCCTTCCCCCGGCCGGCCTACTGGACGCCGTCGGCGGCCTGAGCCATCACCGGCCACCGCCGGTACTCTCGATTTCGTGGGGTATCGCCATCGACGCGAGGACATCCTCGCTGGTGCAGTCGACGCGGTCCTCGATGACGGCATCGGACGGTTGACCTTCGGCCGGCTGGCGGCGCGGCTCGGGATCAACGATCGAACGATCGTGTACTACTTCCCCAATAAGGAGGCGTTGATCACCGAGGCGTTGATGGCGTTGGGCGTCACGTTGCAACAAGGACTCGAGGCCAGCTTCAACGAGCCCTCGGTCGACCATCGTGCGTTGGTGCGGACGGCGTGGCCGATGCTGGCCCGCCCCGAGATGGACTCGGTGTTCGCCGTGATGTTCGAACTCAACGGACTTGCGGTGGCGGGCCGCGAGCCGTATGCCGCGTTCGCGCCGCAGCTCGCCCAGGCGTTCGTCGCATGGCTTGAGCCCTTCATCGACGGCGATGCGGAGTATCGATTGGCCGAAGCTCGGGCGGCTGTGGTGGTGGTCGATGCGCTGTTGCTCGCTCGCCAGTTGCTCGGCCCTGACGTTGCCGACGAGCTACTCACACGGCTGACCGATCCCGGCACATCGTGACGGCGACATCGTGACGGACGTCGACGATGCGGTTGCGATCGTCGCCGACCGTGCGCCGTCGACTGGGCGCATGCTGGTCGGCCTCGTCGGCCCGCCCGGCGCCGGCAAGTCGACGATCGCCGCCGAGCTCGCACAACGCCTTGATGCGGTGGTCGTGCCGATGGACGGCTGGCACCTGCCGCTGGCCGAAGTCCAGGCGATGGGACGTGCGGATCGTCGCGGCGCACCGGACACCTTCGATGCCGAGGGTTTCGTCGCTGTGGTGCGAGCGCTGCGCGCGGCCGACACGGCGATACGTGTGCCGGCCTTCTCGCGCATCACCCACGATCCGGTCATCGACGCCATCGCGGTGCCGGTCGATTGCACGCTCGTCGTGGTCGAAGGCAACTACCTGCTGCTGGACACGCCCCCGTGGGATGGCCTGGCCGAACTGTTCGACTTGACGATCTATGTCGACGCCGACGACGCCCGGCGTGAGCGTGCGCTCGTCGATCGTCATGTTGCAGGCGGGATGACGCCCGCGGCGGCGGTTCGGTTTGCCGGCAGCTCCGACGCACGCAACGCGGAGTTGGTGCGCGCCACCAAGGCGCGCGCCGACGTCGTGTGCACCAACCGTTGGTGATCGGGTAGCGCTACGGACCGAAGGTGGCCTCGATGCCGTCCAGCACGATCGCCAGACCCAGCTCGAATTCGTCGCCGAACTCGTATCCGTCGACGAGCGCGTGATCGCGCATGAAGTCTTCGAGGTGGCGGTATCGCCCTGGCGGCATCTGCTCACCAACATCGTCGGCCAGCTCGGCCATTTCGTCGCCGCCGGTTGCAGGCAGGTTCGCTTGTTGCAGTGCGAACCCGTACACATATGCGTCGGTCAGCGCGATCGAGTGGGCGGTGCTCGGCAGATCGAAGTCGTGCGAGCGGTGGATGCCGATGACGGTGTCGTGATGACGCAGCGTCGCCGGCCCCGGGTGTCGGCGCGAGTCGATCAGCGGCGGCGCCCACCGATGGCGAACGAGCGCGGCGCGCGCAGACCTGGCGCGCCGTTCCACCCCGGTCCGCCATGGTTCGTCGACGGTTGGGAGATCGATCTCGGCCATGACCGCATCGACCATTCCGTCGATGATCGCCTCCTTGTTGGCGACGTGGTGGTAGATCGTCATCGGCTTGGTGCCGAGGTGCTCGGCGAGCTTGCGAATGGTCAGGGCGTCGACGCCGATTGCGTCAGCGAGCTCGACGGCGCCGGCGATGATGCGAGCGTGGTCGAGCTGTGGTGTGTTGGTCTCTCGTGCGATTCGTACAAAGTACCAACGGCTCGCCAATTGGTGGGTAGCGCGGTCAATGCGCTGGGTTAACGGGCGTCGTCGTGGGTGTCGTCGTGATGCGGATCGCTGAGGAGCAGCGTCGATCCGATACGCACGAAGTGCCCGCCGAAGGCCTCCTGCAGCCGCTGCTCGGTGAGCACTTCATCGGGTGTTCCGAACGCAATTGCGCGCGTCGCCAGCAGCAGCACAAGGTCGCAGCGTTGTGCGTCTTGGAAGTTGTGCGTGCTCATGATCATCGTGCGGCCGCCGAGCTTCTCCTCATCGAGCACGTCGAGGATGATCGAGCGCGAGGCCACATCGAGTCCGGTCAACGGTTCGTCGAGGAGCAGTGCCGGTGCCTCCTGCGTGAGGCCCTGCGCGACAAGTACCCGTTGCCGTTGACCGCCGGACAGATGGTGAATCGGCCGGTCGCTGAGGTCGTCAATGGCCAGCCGGTTCATCGCCGCGTGGATCGTTGCCCAATCGGCAGGGCGAAATCGGCGCAGTGGCCCAAGGGTGGCGTAGCGGCCCATCGCTACGGCGTCGCGCACGGTGATGGGGACGCTCTTGTCGACGTCGGTCGACTGCAGCACCATTGCCGGCCGTCCCTCGACCTGCACTGTGCCCGACGTTGGTGCGACGATGCCGGCCAACGTTTTGAGCAGGGTTGACTTCCCACATCCGTTCGGGCCGATGATCGCCACCGACGTGCCGGACGGGACGTCGATCGTCACCCCGTCGAGAGCCAACACGTTGCCGTAGGCCACGCTCAGATCATCGGTGCCAACGCGGCTCACAGCTCGACGCTACCTGCGTGAGTGAGAGTGGGTATCATTCCAGCGTGCGGCTCGCTTGCCGCCCTGCGTTGTGATGCCCGTATGGCGCGCATAGCGTGGAAAACGATAATCATTCTCATTTCGTTTGATCCTCGGAGGATTCCACATGTCGAAGGGCACGCCCTTTGCTTCACGCCGCTCTGTTCGCCTCGCTGCTATCTCAGCCGCATTCGTCCTCGTCGCTGCGGCCTGCGGCGACGACGACAACGAGAGCAGCGACACGTCGGCGGCGCCCGACGACACGACGACCGCAACGACCGACGAAGGCGCAGGGCAGGCATCGGGCGACGTTCCGACCATTGCGGTGACTACAAACGTGCTCGGCGACGTGGTGTCGAACTTGGTGTGTGATGCCGCCGACGTGGTCACGCTGATGCCGGTCGGTGCCGACCCGCACGACTTCCAAATCTCCGCACAAGAGGCTGCGCAGCTGCGCGAAGCCGACGTGATCATCGTCAACGGCGCCAACTTCGAAGAGGGCCTGATCTCGGCGATCGAGTCGGCCGAGTCCGATGGCATTCCGGTGTACGAGGCGATCAGCACCGTGCAGACCATTGAGTACGGCGAGGGCGGCGGCCACGACCACGGCGACGAGCACTCTGACGAGCACGACGACGACCATGGTGACGAGGAGCACTCGGACCATGATGACGAGCACTCCGACGAGGAGCACTCCGACCATGATGACGAGCACTCCGACGAGGAGCACTCCGACCATGATGACGAGCACTCCGACGAGGAGCACTCCGACAAGGAGCACGACGACCACGACGATCATGGCCACGACGATCACGAGGGCCACGACCACAGCGGCGACGACCCCCACTTCTTCACCGACGTCGGCCAGATGATGGTCGCC
>JBCBSO010000240.1:0-6498 GCA_039819205.1 Actinomycetota bacterium | reverse complement strand
CCACGGCATGGTCGACTCACGTGACGATCTCAAGAAGTACGCAGCGATCTCCGGTCGTTTCGTAGACCTCAACGAGGAGCGTCGGGCGGACATCGATGTGGTTCGGGTCCGCGAGCGGATCGACGGGCTCAACTACGAGTTCGTCGACGTTTTGACGTTCCCCGAGGGATCGTCGGAGCTCGCCTCGTCACGCATCGATCTCCGGTCGGCGTTCTCGAAAGCGGACCGCGGCGACGTCCTGGCGCTCGGAGCAGCCGGGTCACTCGGTGTCGGCGACGGGGTCAACGTCGAGCTGGCCAGGCTGGCCACCGCCACCGGCAACGTCTCGGATCTGATCGACACCGGACCGATGCAGGTACTGCCGCTCAACCAGATTCCCCCCGAGTTCCAGACGCCAGGCACCGACAGCGTGATCCTCACCGTCGGGGTTCGGCAGCGGCAGGTGGTGCGCAGGACGGCGCGGCTGGTTCGACTCGACATGAAGACGTGGCTCACTCTCGAAGCGACGATGAAGGCGCTCGCCGAAACATCGGGTGCGGCGGTCGACGGCCTCGTCGAAGAGGTCGGCGGCGGCGCACCGGATCAGTTCGTTGCGACGTTCTCCGAGGGCGCGATCGAGAACGCCGAGGAGGTCGCCGGATGGTGGTCGAACTCGGCCGCTCGGATCGCTCGATTCGCTGTCGCCGCCCGTCACGTGCACGACGACGAGGAGGTCACGACCTGGAAGGGCGTGCGTTCCGACAAGCTGAGCGACCTTCTCACGATCCAGGATCTCGAACTCGACACGACCGTGGAGTGGGAACTTCCACAACACGATGCGATCGTCCTGCTCGTGGTTGGCGACTGACGCCACGCTCCAATGGAGCCTTGTCCATCCTGGTTGCGTTAAGGACGTGCTCCTGGTGCACCACGTCGACTGCGTCGAGGCGGAGTACGTCAGGTAGTGCCGGTCGTCTCGCTTGGAGTGAGCGACACCGGGTCGTGTCGATCGAACGCCGGGCGATAGGCGTCGTGGTCCGGCCCGTACTTGTCGTCGAGGAACGACGAGTACTGCTCGACCAGGTCGGGGTCTTGCCACCAGCGCCACCCGAGATACTCGGCGGCCTTCACCACGCCGAGCACGGCGTGATCGATCTCGTCGACGCTGAACCGGTCGCCGATCGGCAGGTGGAAGAGATGAGCGAGATGGCGCGACGAACGTTCGAGATCCGCGGTCGTCAGATCCTGTCGAGCGTGCGGGTGCAGTGGTTGCCGAAGCGCCACCCACTCCACATCGGTGCATTCACCTTGCGCGTACGCGTAAAACGTCGTGGGATCCGCCAGCTCCGGTAGGCGTACCACCACACCCGTCACAGGCGCGTCGTCGACCCGCTGACCGGGGAGCGTGTCGAAGCCAGCGGCAGCACGGACTCCCTCTGCGATGTCGTCGTGCACCCGGATCAGTGCCGCGTCATCGACCTGCGAGCAACCGATGGCACGCACACCATTCTCGCCAGCGTCCACCACGACCGGCAGCGAGGTGTGTACCGGCGGTGCCTGACCGCTGATTGCATGCACGACCACGCCGCCCACCTCGTCGCCCGGAATGGGAGCGGACCACGCATCGAGCGGCACGAACAACGGACGACGTCCACTCGACTTCAGCGCGTCGACGAGGGATCGGGATGCGTTAGCGCCAACGGCGATGGTGGCGCCAGGGGCAAACGCCGAATCGAATGCCCGGTGACGCCGACTCAGCATGTCGACGTGTTCGTCGTTTGGCCCGCCGAACAGTTCGAGGGCGCGCTCGACGGTGTTGCTGGCGGCGAACTCAGGTCCCCGCACGGGGGAGCCGTAGATGCCGAGCGCTCAAAACCCGCCGCGCCAGCGTTGCTGCCACGTTGCTGCGTCTACCGAAGAGGTCGCCACGTGCACCGAGGCTAGCGGCAATGAGAATCATTCTCATTGCCGCTAGGACCCAACCATGACGGCGACCCTCACGTAGCCGGAGGGCCAACCACCTCACGTTCGGCACGGCCGCCCGAGCGGCGCCGGACAACGCCGGTGTAGATCGCCACGTTGGTGGCGATCAGTCCGACGAGAAGAAATGCGGAGACACTCGGCGTCAGCTCGCCTGGGTAGAGCACGCCGACGACGTAGTGCTCGATGAAGCCGCCGTGGTATCCGGCCTGACCCGCACGCTCTCGCAGCGCCTTCTCGATAGGCGTGAGCGGGCACGTAAACCCGTCCGACTGACACGTTCAGATTCGACAGCGGCCTGAGCGCCGTGTGCCATCGTGTCGACGTGGGGACAACGCGTGTCGCCGTCATTGGCCATCGGGGCGCGTCGGCTGAGGCTCCGGAGAACACGATCGCGGCGTTCGAACGCGCCTTGCAGCTCGGAGCCGACGGGATCGAGTTCGACGTTCAGCTCTCGAGCGACGGGACCGCTGTGGTCATCCACGACGCCATGCTCGACCGCACCACCGATGGCTCGGGACCAGTGTTCCACCACGACGTCGACACCCTCCGAGGTCTGGACGCGGGCGCGAGGTTTGGGTCCGATTTCATCGGGGAACCGATTCCCACGCTCGACGAGGTGCTGCGGCTGCCCGCTGCGGTTCTCGAGCTGGAGATCAAGACGTGGGGCTTGGCGGTACTCGAAGCCGTACTCGATGAGGTCGACGCTGCCGGCGTGTTCGACCGAGTGAAGTTCACTGGCTGGAATCAGTCGATGCTGTGCCGTCTGAAGGCGGAACGTCCCGACGCCACGATCGGCCTGTTCTCACAACAGCCCCAGCCGTGGATGAACGAAGCGGTCTTCGAACGTTACGTACTCGGCACTGCCGAGACCGCGGGATTCGACGTGGCGCACGTCTATGCGGGCGCGATCACACCGTCGATCGCGCGCGGGCTGCACGACCTTGGGTACGTCGTCCATGCGAACGATGCCCAGGGCAGCGACGACGTGGAGAATGCGCTCCTGGCAGGAGTCGACTCGCTCTCGATGGACGATGTCGCGATGGCGATGCGGCTCACCGGCGCGACCGGTCGGTGACGAGGTGATCGAGGCAGCGCAACGTGCCGTCGCCTCGGTCGAGGCACCCAACGACCATCGGCGAGCGACCACTTCCGACGCGGACTGTTAAGTTGCATTAATCGTCTTCGGTATGTTTGGCTATCGCTCCGTGAAGAATGGCCAGCGCCTCCGACAAGTCCTCGCTTCCGTGGCAGCCGTGACGCTCGTTGCCGCGGCGTGCGGCGACGATGACGACGCAGCGGACACCACAGCTGCGGCCTCCGTCGAGGCCGCGACCGAAACGACCGACCCCGACGTCGACGAGACGGTCGCCATCCCTGAGCCCGAGCCGACCGACGCAGTCGGCACCACCGAGGGCACCGACAACACCGATGTCAGCACAGACGACAACGCGGATGAAGCCGACGATGGCGCACCCGCAACAATCGTCGTCACCGACGTGGTCGGCGAGCGCGAGGTGCCGGTGACCGATCAGAAGATCTACGCCCTCGACGAACTGATGGGCACCTTGCTGCTCACCCTCGGCGTCGAGCCGGTCACCACCGCAGCGTTCTTCCAAGACCCGCTCCTCGCGCCGGTGCTGCTCTCCCAACGAACCGAGCTTGTCGAGTACGGGTCGGTCGAATCGATCGCCGCTACCGATCCCGATCTAATCCTCGGCATCGGGCACCCCAACTTCATCGAGATCGTCGATTCACTCCAAGGGGTCGCTCCGACGGTCCTCCCGGACTTCAACTCGTCTTGGCAGGATCAGACGATGCTCGTCTCCGAGGTCGTCGATCGGGAGGCCGAGGCGGAAGCACTCGTCGCCACGGTCGAGAGTCGCATCGCTGACCTCGCTGCGGAGATCGACCAGGCCGGCCTGACCGGCACCGAAGTATCGATCGTGCAGAACTTCGGACCCGACTGGTTCAGCTACGGACCATCCATCGCGTCGTCGGCCGTACTCGCCGAGTTGGGGTTCACCAGGTCCGAAGCGCAGTCGAGCGACGACAACTTCGGCTTCCCACAGCTATCGGAGGAGGTCATCCCCGACGAGACCAGCTCGCCGTTCGTGTTCGGGGTCGCCACGACCAGTCCTGATGGCACCGTCATCGGCACGGTCACCGACAACCCGATCGTCGGCGGACCCGACAGTGTCGTCACCGACGTGTCCGAAGCGTGGTTCAACAACTCGGTGCTCGGGATTTGGATCGTGCTCGACGACATCGAAGCCGTGGTGTTCGATCGTGGCGAGGTGACCCAGAACGATGGCGCTGAGGCGGCGTTCGCCAACCTCATCGCAGCGACAGCGTCCAACGGGTCATAGACCGACAACCGTCGACGGACAACGACGGTGTAGATCAGCGCGTTCGTGGCGATCAATCCGACGATGAGCACCGTGGAGATGATCGGCGTGAGTTCGCCGGGGTACAGCACGCCGACGACATAGTGCTCGACAAAGCCGCCGTCGTACCCAGCCTGGCCAGCGCGCGCCCGATCGGGGCCCGGTTCCGAGGCCCACGGTCGCTCCTCGTTCGTTATCGTCGGGACATGAAGCGGTGGTACGGCGAGCACGTCCTGCCACATCTCATCGAGTGGTCGTGTCGCCCCGACGATGTCGCGGCACACCGACAGCGTGTTGTGCCCTTCGCCGCCGGGCAGGTGCTGGAGATCGGTGTGGGGACCGGACTCAACCTCGGGTTCTACAACACCGACACGGTCGACCGACTCTGGGGCGTCGAGCCAAGCGACGCAATGCGCTCACGCGCCACAGCCCGCGGTGTCGAGGTCGGACTGGAGGTCGAGTGGATCGGCCGTTCGGGCGAGCAGGTTCCACTCGGCGACGCCGCCGTGGACACGGTGGTCAGTACGTACACGTTGTGCTCGATTCCCGACTGGGATGCCGCACTGACCGAGATCCGTCGCGTGCTCGCGCCCGATGGCGTGTTCGTGTTCTGCGAGCATGGCGCTGCGCCCGACGAGGCCGTGCAGCGGTGGCAGCGACGTCTCAACCCGATGTGGCGCGCCTGTGCCGGCGGGTGCAATCTCGACCGGCCGATCCTCGCGGGCCTCGAGCGCAACGGCTTCGAGATCGAATGGGCCGATCAGGAGTACCGCGGCCGGCCACGCTGCGCATCGTTCACCACACTCGGCCTGGCGGGTCGCTAGATCGCGCGGTGGGCGCCGAGAACCTGTTGCGACCGTCAGGCAGGGGTGTCAGGGGGTGGGGGTGAAGATCGCGGTGATCGTCCGTGCACCGACGAACCCCTCACCGTTGGCCTCTTCGCACCACAGCGCATACGTCCGCGATTCTCCGGCGCCGATGGCGAACTGGGCGGTCCCGGAAAACGAACCATTCACCCCGCTGACTCCGGCCTGGAAGGTCGCTGCGCCTTCCGCACTGCTATCGACCTCGGTTGGCTCGGCCGAGTCGAGATCGGGATAACAGACGATCAACTCGCCGGTGTCGGCGTTTGCGGTGGACGACGACCAGTTGACCGTGACCCGCCCGTCGACGGGCGCCGTGATTGGCACCGTGACCATCGATTGTGGAGTGGTCGAGAGCGCAGTCAACGATGCGGGGTTGTGGCCGACGTTGGCGAACGGTTGTGCGGCGGCGAGCGTGTCGATGGCGCTGTCCTGATCGCTGTCACTTGCTTCGAGCGCGGCGAGGCGAGCATCGATCTCCGTGAGCGACGACGCCGTGTAGTAGCCAACGATGTCGCCGAGCACCGAGACGTTGCCGTTCTGGTTGAAGATCCTGATCGCCCCATTCGGCGACAGCGTTACGTCGACCTTGTTCGGAAACGGCGCTTGTCCGGCTGACACGTTCAGACTCGACAACAACGGCACCTCGGCGAGGTCGGCGGGAAACAAGCGCAGGTTGGTCTGGGCGGTGGCGCCGACGGCGGTGACGTTCATCGCCACCGCCACGGCGTCGGCCGGAATGTCCTGTTGCGGCGCTACCGGCCGGTGATGAGATGTTCGAGGCCGCGCAGCGTGTCGTCGCCTCGGGCGAGGGCGTTGCGGACACGCTCGATCTCCTGGCCTCTGGCGCGGTCCTTGCTCCGGCGTCCCGCGTCCTCCATTCGGGCGAGCACGGTCAAAGGATCCGCGACGAGTACCTCGCTACCGTCCACCTCGATCGGTGTGGCGCTCCCGACGAGGTCGTCATAGGACCCACAGAGACTTGGCACGATGTCGATCATGCCGGTGGTCGTGACGAACAGGTGATCAAGGTTGTCGACCGTTGCCGGCTGCGGGGACCACGCGTGATGCCAGTCCACGGGTGGGCACGCTGCCCACTCGGGCCGGTGGGCGGGAATCGCGTCAAGCTCGTCGAGCAGCTGCGAGATCGCGAGCAGGTTGTCCTCGTCGAGCGCTGGGGTGACATCGATGTCGCCCGGAGCGAAGTCCGCGCCGTGCGCGACCAGCACGAGCGATCCCGTCAGGACCCAACGCACACGATGACGCGTGAGCCCGTCGAGCGTCTCCGC